>LNFE01000211.1 GCA_001464575.1 Acidobacteria bacterium Ga0077553
CGCCGAATCGCCTCCAAAAACCGCGCGTAGTCCCGCGCCGTCGATGTCAATCCCGCCCCGCCCGCGAAGCTCTTCCGCGGCCCATCCACGTAGTGCCCCTGCCCGCGCGATCCCTCCGCCGCCCGGACAATCTTCCCGTCGGGACCCGTCGAGTACACCGCCGCCAGCCGCTCCTTCTCCGCCGCCGGCACGAAGAACCGCGTATCTTTCAACCCCAACGGTCCCGTGATCCGCATCCGCAAAAACTCGTCGAGCGGCATCCCCGACGCCTTCTCCACCACGCATCCCAGAATGTCCGTGTTGTACCCATACACGTACGCCTCTCCCGGCTGCGCCACAAATGGCAGCGTCCCCAGCCGCTCCATCGTCTCGCAGATCGGCTCTTCCTTGTCCGCCGTGTACCACCCATTCCCCGCCGCCGGCCCCAAGCCCTTCGCCTCGTACAGCGGCGCAATATGCGGCTCCCGCCCGTAAGAGATCCCCGCCGTATGCGTCAGCAACTGCGCAATCGTAATCGGCCGCCGCGCGGGAACCATCCGCGCCCCGCCCCGCTCGTCCTTCTCCGCCACCATGGTTTTCTTGAAGCTGGCAATGAAGTTCCCCACCGGCTCATTGATGCCGATCTTGCCCTCCTCCACCAGCGCCATCACCGCCGCGCTCGTCACGGCCTTCGTCTGCGACGCGATGCGGAACAGCGTTCCCGTCGTCATCTTCCGTCCGGCTTCCTTATCGCTCCAGCCCGCGGCCTTTTCATAAACCGGCCTACCGTCCCGCAGCACCAGCGCCACCGCGCCTGCAATCTGCTCCTTATCCACGTACTGCTGCAGCAGCCGGTCGATCCGCGCCGCGCGTTCCGTCGGCAACCCCGCCGCCGCGGGCTGCGCCCAGCCGATTCCCGCAACCAGGCCCAGGGCCAAAACCAGCCTTACCGTTCGTAGCATCTCCGTATCTTACTCCGCGGCGGGAGTATGATATCGGCAAGGAAAGGATCATGGAAAACGAAACCAGCCGCCGCGGATTCCTCGCCGCCACTGCCACCGCCACCACCGCCGCCCTCCCGCTCTCCGCGAGCGCCGCTACCCACGCCCCCAACGTCTACGCCCGTCTCGGCATCCGCCCGGTCATCAACGGCGTCGGCGTCGTCACCCATCTCCTCGGTTCTCTCATGCACCCCGAAGTCCTCCGCGCCATGGAAGACGCCGCCCGCCACTTCATCCCCCTCACTGAACTCCAGGCCAAAGCCGGCGCCCGCATCGCCGAACTCCTCGGGGCCGAAGCGGCGATGATCACCAATGGCTGCGCCTCCGCCATCACCATGGGCACCGTCGCCTGCATCGCCCAGGGCGATCCCGAAAAGCTCAAGCGGCTCCCCGACACCGCCGGCATGAAGCACGAGGTCATCCTCCAAAAGACCCATCGCAGCGGCTACGAGCAGCAGATGCTCCTCGTCGGCGCCAAAACCGTCTGGGTCGAAACCAAGGACGAACTCGAACGCGCCTTCAATGAGCGCACCGCCATGCTCTTCTACTTCAACGACCGCGACGCCGACGGCCAGATCAACCGCCGCGACTGGCTCGCCGCCGCCAAGCGCCACAACGTCCCCGCCTTCCTCGACGCCGCCTCCGACGCTTCCCCCCGCGAACGCCTCTTCCAATACCAGAAGGAGGGCTTCGACCTCGTCGCCTTCTCCGGCGGCAAAGCCATTCGCGGTCCCCAAAGCTCCGGCATCCTCCTCGGCCGCAAGGACCTCATCGCCGCCGCCCTCCCCGGCTTCAACCCCTTCGCCAGCATCGGCCGCGGCATGAAGGTCGGCAAGGAGGAAATGGTCGGCCTCCTCACCGCCCTTGAGCGGTATCTCAAGGCGGATCACGAAGGCGAACTCCGCGAACTCGAATCCCGCGTCACCGACATCCGCAGCGGCCTCGCCGGCATCACCGGCCTCGCCACCGAACGCCACGTCCCGCCCATCGCCAACCACGTCCCCCACGTCCTCGTCCATTGGAACGAGAAGGCCTTCCCCTTCAAAACGGCCGACGTCACCCGTAAGCTGATGGAAGGCGACACCCCCATCGCCGTCTCCGGCCTCGGCGAACACGGCCTCAAAATCTCCGTCTGGATGATGCAGCCCGGCGAGCACAAAGCCGTCCTCCGCCGTCTCCGCGAAATCTTCCAGGCTGTCTAAGGGCCGCTTGCCAAGCCCCCGCCAGCTTCTCACCATCGACGCCATCGGCGCCGCCGTCACCAGTGTGCTCACCGCTCTCGTGCTCGCGCCGGGCCACCTGCCCACCGGCCTTCCGTCGCCGGCCCTCCACGCTCTGGCCGCCGTCGCCGCCGGCTTCTGCCTCCTCGGCGCCACGGCCTTGCTCACCCGCCGCGACCCCCTCCACACCCTGGGGTGGCTCGCCCTCGCGAACGTCGCCTATTGCCTCGCCACCGCCGCCCTCTGCCTGATCCATTGGCCCACCCTTACCGGATGGGCCATCGCCTACTTCGCCGGTGAAATCGCCATGGTCCTCACCTTAGCCGCGGTGGAGTGGTCGGCCTCCTCCCAACCTCGGCCCTAGAAAACGAACCGCCCCTGGAACTGGTACATCCGGTTGAGTGACGAAGTCTGGCTCACCACCCGGCCGAAGTTTGTCGATACCGGGTTCAAATCCGGCGGGTTCATCTGCGACCGGTTAGCCAGGTTAATCGCATCCCCGCGCAGTTGAAACCGCACCCGCTCTCCAAACTTAAACTCCCGCAGGACGTTCACGTTCCACTGGTTCAACCCATCCGCCCGCAGCCCATTAAGGAACCGGGGAAACACCCGCGTCTGAAATCCCGCCGGCTGGTTGCTCGCCACCCGCTCAAACGGCAGGCCCGTATTGAACCACTGGTTCAGTGTCTTGTTGCCACCCAGCGAAGCATCCTCCTCGAACGTGTCGAGACTGCCCCGGTAGAACAGGTTCCCCCACGCCAGTTGCGGCCCGTTCTGGAACTCGTAGGTCCCCGCAATCTGCCAACCGCCGAAGACGTGGTTCCCAATCCCGCTCTGCAGAAAGGCCCGCCCCTTGCCGAACGGCAACTCGTAGATCCCCGTCACGGTAACCCGGTGCGGACGCGCCGTGTCGCTCGGCCACCACACGCTCGGCTCCCGGTTGAACTCGTTCTCCAAAATGTCCCAACGCATCTGCCGCGTCGCTCCATAAGCGGCATTCAGATTAAATCCCTTCGCAAACCGGCGCTGGAAGTTCACCTCCAGCGAATGCGTGCTCGCCTTCCCACTCGGAATTGCGTTGTTGTTCAGCCCGTTCATGTGCGGAAACTCCCGCAGCAACTGGTTCTTCGGAATCTGCGGATTCGCAAATCGTCCCAGTGCCGACAGGTGCTGATACAAAGTCGGATTCGACGTCCGCAGCCCCTCAAAGTTACTAATGTGGAACGGATTCGGCACGTTGCGGTTTAACTCGTTCGCCAGCGCGTTGTTCCGCGTGGTCGTGCTGTTCCAGTAGCTCTCCGGCAGGAAATCCTCTCGCGTCTGCACCGCCACTCGGTCCGCCAACTGGCCCCAATACGCCACTTCGATCATCATGTTCGCCGAAAGCTCCCGCTGCACCCCCACCCGCCACCGTTGCACCCGCGGATGCTGCCGGTCGAAATCCGTGTACGTAAACCCCTGGCCCGCCCGGGCCATCGCTCCCAACCCGTCCCGCAACGGCACATCGAACCGCGTCCCGTTCGCCCGCACCGGAAACGGATCCGACAGCGGCGAAATCCCCGCGCCCGGGTTGCCCGCGTTCCACGTCGTCCCAAAGTCATTTGTCAGATTCGTCACCGTCGACCGCGCGAAACCATATTGGTCCGCGCCCTGATTCATCACGTTCAGCGTGTCAAAGTAGGAGCCATAGCCGCCGCGGACCACCATTTTGTTGCTCACCTGCCACGCCGCCGAAAGCCGCGGCAGCCACATCAGTTCACTCCGCCACAAGTTGCGCGGCGCGCCATTCACTCCCGCATACACCGTGCCGCCCCTCACCAGAAATTGGCTCGCCGGCAACTCCGGCAGTGGATTCCGCGCGTAGGCCGCCTGCGCCGCGGCTGAAATCGGCAGCTCCAGATTCGGGTCGAAGTACGTCAGCGCCCGGTTATACCGCTCCGTCGGGCCCTGCTCATACTCCATCCGTAAGCCCAACGTCACGGTCAGCTTCCGGGTAATCCGCCACGTGTCCTGCCCATACCAGGCATAGTAGGGGCTCATCAGCGCAAAGTTGTCGTTCGTATCTACGGAAGCCGCCGTCGGAATCCCCAACATAAACGATGCCCAACCCAAGGCTAGGCCCGCCGCCGGCACAAAGCCATCTTCATCCTTTCTCACGTAGTTGTTCGCGAAGCTGAAGTTGCCCGACGTGAACCCGCCGTTCTGCAACTGCGTCCGGAAATGCTGCCGCACGTCCACGCCTGCGCGGATCGAATGGGTGCCCCGAATGTGCGTCGCGTTAAACTTCGCCGCCTGCTGCCGCCCCTTCGTCCCCGGGTCCACGGTCACCCCCATGAACATATCCCCGTTCCAGTGCGTCATTCCGGGAAACAGCACCCGCGGCATCACGCAGCTATCCGCGCACTTGGCGTCCATGTACGTTGGAAGCCCGGCATCGCTCGGCTTATACTTCCGCGTTCCCAGCCGTTGGTTCTGCAGCAGAAACCAGTTCGTATCCACCATCACGTTAAAGATCGTCGACGGGCTCGCCGCATAGGTCCAGTCCGCCGCCGCGCTCGCCGCCGGCCGCTTCTCGTCCCAGTTCATCAGTCCCGGCTCGGTCTCGTAGGTGTAGTCCTGCGCGCCCTCGAGAAAGTCGCTCTTGAACCAGCGCACAAAGAACCGGTGCTTGTCCGTCGCCTGGTAGTCAATCCGGTTGTTCCACGAACGATAGTCCACGTTATTCGGCATGCCCGTCGCCAGGTAGTTATTGATCGGGTCCCGTCCCGTCGTGTCCACATTCGGCAGTGGCATGCGCTTGGCATAGAACTCATACATCGGGTTCCGTATCCGCGCTTGCGGCAGAATGTTCCCCGGAAACGGCGTGCGAATCCAATGCCCCGGCCGCGCCGGGTCCGGCCGCGTCGAAACCGGGTCGTACACCTGATACCGCACGGGGTCCACCCGCAATAGATCCGAAAAGTCGCCCGCCCGCATCGCCAGCGTCGGCACCGTGTAGTTGATCTCACTCGGCCGCGCCGACTGCCGGTTCTTCAACTCCGAGAATCCCAAAAAGAAAAACAGCTTGTTCCGTCCGTCCACCACTTTCGGGATGTAGACCGGCCCGCTGATCGTCGCCTGATAGTTCAGCGTCTTGCCGGAGTTCAGCATCGGTGAATCCGCCAGCCGATCCGCCGCCGCCGTATTTCCGGCCGTATTCAGCGCCGAAACCTGAGCCCACCGCGCCTGCTTCACGAAGAACGAAGCCGCGTTCCACCGTTGATTAATAAACTGCAGCGTACTTGTCCCATGAAACTGGTTCGCGCCCGACTTCGTCGACATCGAGATACCCAACCCGGTCGCGTGTCCAAACGAAGCATCAAAGTTCGATGTCTCCACCTTGAATTCATCAATCACGTCCGGGCTGGGCATCACGGACGCCCGCCGGTCGGTGCCATTCGTCGACGCGCCGTCAATCGACCACTCGTTCCCGCCCACCGACCCCGGCGAATTGTAGGCCGACCCGCCGCCAATCTGCCCCTGCACCAGAAACTGTGTCGTCCCCGGCACCTGCACGCCCGGCGACATCCGCGCCAGCGCCATGATGTTATTGCCGATCACGGGCAGGTCCATCACCTCGCGGTTCGTGATGTTCCGGCCGGTGCTCACAGTGCTCGTATCCAACATCGGCGCTTCGGCCGAAATCGTCACGGACTCGGTCACCCCGCCCACCTCAAGCTGCACGTTGATCTTCAGTTGATCGCCCAATCCCACGGTCACCCGCGACTGCACGGCTTTCTTAAAGCCGGTGGCTTCCACCGAAACGGAGTAGTTCCCCGGCAGCAACAAGGGAGCTTCGTAGTAGCCATTCTCGTTCGTCGTCAGCTTGGTGACAGTCGAGGTGCCGGTATTCGTCACGGTCACACTGGCGCCCACCACGCTGGCGCCTTGCGGGTCGGTCACGGAGCCGGAGATAATGCCCCGCGTATCCTGCGCGGAGAGCATCACGGGGAGGGCGAAAGCCACAATCCAAGTCAAAGAACGCATTCGAGAACTCCTTAGGTCCCAAAGGGCGCTGCTGACACTATCACAGTCAATCTACGGTGTACACCGCCCGCAAAGAACCCAGAAACTCTCGCAATCCCGCCACCTCACCGCCACCGGAATGGGAAAGACGGCGCCAGTTCCCCAGCCAGAAAACTCCTAGGCTGGCGTTCCGCTCCGCACTGCGCTATACAGGACACAAAGGTCCGACTAGTATGTCGGGCTGAAGGAGGAGTGATGCTCTTCTCGACTTCTTTCCTGGTCGGGGTTTTGATTTCCGGGAGCTGGTGGGGCGGGAAATCCTTGGATGAAGCGACTGCGGTGGCACACGATCAAGCGGGGTTTTCCTACGTCGCTGGAACAACCCAAGCCCAGCTATCCCGGCGACGTTTTCGTCCAAAAAATGGATTCTGCAGGCAAGGTGATCTGGCGCGCCATCCTGGGTGGCTCGTTTACCGACCGCGCGCTTGGCGTGGCCGTCGATAAGGACGGTGCCGTCTATGTCACCGGGATCACCTACTCCCCCGATTTCCCCATCACGGCCGCCACCTATCGCCGGACCTTCGGCAATCCCAGTGCACTGGCCGGAGATGCCTTCCTGTTCAAGCTCACGCCCTTTGGCAGCGGGCTCCTCTATTCCACCTTCTATGGCGGAGGAGAAGGAGACCAGGGCAATGCGGTCACGGTGGACCAAGCCGGCCAAGCAATCATAGTGGGCCAGACCTATTCCGACAACGT
>LNFE01000212.1 GCA_001464575.1 Acidobacteria bacterium Ga0077553
TTTGACAGGAGCAGCTGTGGCGCAGACGAAGCCGATTCCAGACGTGGCCGTGATTGGAAGCGGCGTATTTGGCGCGTGGACCGCGTTTATGCTGCGGAAGGCCGGGGCCAAAGTGACGCTGATTGACCAGCATGGCCCGGCGAATAACCGGGCGAGTTCGGGCGGGGAGAGCCGGATTACGCGGGCGGGTTATGGACCGAAGGAGATTTATACGCGATGGTCGATGGAGGCGTTGGCGGTTTATAAAGAGTTCTACGCGCAGACGGACCCGACGCTATACAACGAGACCGGGTTCCTTTGGATGGGGCGGCCGGACGATGCGTACATGAAGGCCAATCTGGTGGCGTTCCAGAAGCTCGGGGTGAAGCACGATGTGCTGACGCGGGAGGAGATGGGGAAGCGGTTTCCGGGGATCGGCTTGGACGGGTTAACGTGGGGGATTTTCGAGTATCACGCGGGCGGGTTGATGGCGCGGCGCGGGGTGGCGACGGTGGTGCGGCACTTGGTGAAGAACGGGCTGCGGTATCAGCAGGCGCGGGTTGCACCGCCCGAGAAGGGGAAGACGATCGAGAGCGTGGCGGGGGTGAAGGCGGGGCAGTTTGTGTTTGCGTGCGGGCCATGGCTGCCGCAGGTGTTTCCGGAGATTCTGAAGGGGCGGATTCGGCCGACGCGGCAGGAAGTCTTCTACTTCGGCGGGGCGGCGGGCGAGGCGACGTTCCGGGCGCCGCTGATGCCGGCGTGGGTGGACCCGGGGGATACGATCTACGGGCTGCCGGATCTCGAAAACCGGGGTTTCAAGATTGCGCCGGACCAGCATGGGATGGAAGTAGATCCGGAGACGCAGGAGCGGGTGGTGCCGCAGGCTTCAGTGGACCGGGTGCGGGTGTATCTCAAGAAGCGCTTTCCGAAGCTGGCGCAGGCGCCGTTAACGCAGGCGGAGGTTTGCCAGTATGAAAATACGGTGAACGGGGACTACCTGATTGACCGGCATCCGGAGCAGGAGAACGTTTGGCTGTTGGGCGGGGGGAGCGGGCACGGCTACAAACATGGCCCGGCGGTGGGAAAGTATACGGCGAATCTGGTGTTGACTGGGGGCCGGACCGAGGAGATGTTCGCCCTGGGAACGAAGGCTCTCTACGATCCGGCCAATCGGAGTTCGACGATTCCTGGCAAGTAGCTACCTCGTAGCGACCCGCAGGTTGTTGGTGACTTGAAAGACATTCGAGACACCGTTGGCGCGCATGCCGGCGATGATCTTGTCCATTTCGCGGTCGACGACGCCTTCGAGGGTCACATTGCCGTTTTTGACGATAATGCGGATGGAAGGGTTGGCGCCTAGGGCGTAGCGGTTCAGCGCGGGCTGGCCGTAGATGGTGCGGGCGAGGACGAAGCGGAGCCGGTCGTCGAAGGGCGAGAGCGGCAGCACTTCGATCTCGTTAACCACATTCGTAATGCCTTCGATGGTGCGGACGCGGTTGCCGGCGTCGCTTTTGAGAACGGGCCGGATGGTCTGGCCGGAGATGTAGACGGTCTCGCCGTCGACCCGGTAGTTCAGGTTGTCGAAGATGGTGAGGAAGGGGAGCGTGATGAGCTCTTTCCGTACCTCTTTCTCGAGCCGCTCTTGCGTCCGAGGGGTGTTCGCACTCGTCGTCGCGGCGGACAGGAGCGAGGCTCCGGCTACCGCGACGACCATCATCAAGTTTCCAATTTGGCGTTTCATTTTTACTGCCTCCTGCCCTTAATACGCGGAACGGAGGCAATCGGTTTACGAACGCAACGCCGGTTTTACGAGACCTTTACAATTCCCTACGCGCTGGCCATAGGCTCGGCACTCACAGGTTCTTCGGCGGCGGCGGAGACACCGATCTCTTCCGAGAGGACCTGGAGGGAGCGCGGCGAGTTCTCGAGTTCGAGCACAACGGGGATCTCATCGCCGGAGCCGGCGCCGAGTTCCTTGAAGCGGCGGGCCGAAGGCATGACGCGGGCTTCGAGCGTGCCGACCGCTTTGTTGAACGATTGATTGGTGCGGTCGAGGTTCTTGCGGAGCTCGGTAAAGTGCTCGGCGACGGTACGCATGCGATCGTACAAAGTCTTGCCGAGGTCGCGAATTTCGCGGGCATTCGCCGATAGCTTCTCCTGCTTCCATCCGTAGGCGATGGCCTTGAGTAACGCGATGAGCGTGGTGGGCGTGGCCAGAATCACGCGGCGCTCGACGCCGAATTCAACCAGGGACGGATCCTGTTCAAGGGCGGCACTGAAGAAGGTTTCGCCGGGCAGGAAGGCCACGACGAACTCGGGCGACTGCGAGAACTGATCCCAATACTGCTTGGCGCTGAGGCGCACGAGATGGGTACGAACCTGTTCGGCGTGCTGCTTGAGCTTTTCGACGCGGGCGTTTTCGTCGGTGGCGTCGAGGGACTCCAGGTAGGCCGAAAGAGAGACTTTCGAATCGATGACAATCTTGCGCTGGTTCGGGAGCTGCACGACCAAGTCGGGCCGCAGGGAGCCATCAGCGGTTTCCACATGGGGCTGCTCTTCGAAATCGCAGTATTCGACCATGCCTGCCATCTCGACAACACGCCGGAGCTGGACTTCGCCCCAACGGCCGCGGGCCGCCGGGGTGCGGAGCGCATGAACGAGGTTCTTCGTTTCGGCCTGCAGGCTTTGCTGCGCCTTGACGAGGCTATCGACCTGCTGCGTGATGGCTCCGATGACGCCGGAGCGCTTCTTTTCGAACTCGATGATGCGGGTATCCACTTTCTCGAGTTGTTCTTTCAGCGGCTTAACGATTTCGCCAATCGCTTGCTGCCGCAGGTCCATATCGCCCTTGGCCGCTTCCTGGAAGCGGGACATGGCGGAGGCGGCGAGATCGAGGAACGCCTGGTTGTTGCTCTGCAGGGCTTCGGCGCTGATGGCGCGGAAGGCGGCGCCGAGTTGTTCCTGGAGGTCGCTGAGGCTGGAGATCTTTTCGTCGGTGTGCTTCTTGCTTTCTTCGGAACGGGCGGTGGCTTGGGCCAGGGCGCTCTGCAGCTTGGCGAGATCCTGGGTCATATCCATGATCCGCTTGCCGCGGGCTTCGATTTCGGCCTCGTACTTCGGAATGAGCGAGCCGCGCGCTTCGGCGGTGGCGCGGCGGTCCGATTCGGCCTTCAGTTCGGTCGCGAGGCGCACCGTTTCGGTGGTGCCGGCTTCCACCTTCTGCCGGAGTTCGAGAATTTGGGCGTCGCGCGCTTCGAGACGCTCCTTCAGTGAAGCCAACTCAGAGATGGCGTCCGCCTTCCCGCGTTCGTAAGCCGAGCGCTCGCGGAGCTTCATCGCCATCCAACCAGCGACGGCGCCGACCCAGAAGGACGCAAACAGAATAATCGCTAAACCGAACTGTTCCATGAGCGGTGTATCGGCAGCGCCCTGTGGGAACTTTAGGGCGGTAACGAAAATGCCACACTAACGGTATGCGACGCACTCTCCTGTCCGCTCTCTTCGCTTCGCTGGCCCTTGTCGCCCAGACCAAGTACAAACAGCCGCCCGAGGCCATTCTGAAAGTCCTTCGGGCCCCGGCCACGCCGATATCGAGCGTTAGCCCCGCCAAGACCCACTTGCTCCTCTTGGAGCCGGACCGGTACCCCCCGATTGCGGAACTCGCCCAGCCCATGCTGCGTCTGGCCGGTCTCCGCATCAATCCTCGCAACAATGGCCCGCGCAGCCCGCAGGGCAGTTTCAAAGGTCTGGAGTTGATCGACTTAGCCACGTTGAAGAAGCAGGCGCTGCCGCTTCCGGCGGGCGCGCGGTTCAGTTCCGCGCAATGGAACCCGCAGGGCGATATGGCCGCTTTTATGGCGATGTTCGAAGATCGGATTGAGCTGTATCTGCTGGACGTGAAGGCCGGCAAGCTGAAGGCGATCCCGTCCGTCCGGCTGAATGCCGCTTATGGCGACCCGCTCAACTGGCTGCCGGGCGGCCGTACGTTGCTGGTGCAGACGATTCCGGCGCAGCGTGGCAAGGTTCCCGAGGCTTCGCTTGTTCCGGCGGGACCGGACATTCAAGAGTCGTTCGGCAAGGCGACGCCGGTCCCCACCTATCAGGACCTGCTCAAGAGCGAGCATGACGAGGCGTTGTTCGAGTATTACTGCACGTCGCAGTTGGCGATGGTGGATGCGGCGACGAGCCAAGTGACCTTCATGGGCAAGCCGGGGATTTTTGGCGGCGCGGAGGCGTCTCCGAACGGGGCGAGCTTCCTGGTTTCGAAAGTGCACCGTCCCTTTTCCTGGGTGCTTCCGGTGAACCGGTTTCCGCTGGATATGGAAGTTTGGGACAAGTCCGGGAAGATGGTGGCTTCGATCGCCAAGCTGCCGCTGGCCGACCGCGTGCCGCTCGAAGGCGTCCGCACCGGGCCGCGCAGCGTGAACTGGTACCCGACGGATGGGGCGACGCTGACGTGGATTGAAGCGCTGGACGGCGGCAACCCAAAAGAGACCGTGCCGCACCGGGACCGGATGATGATGGCGAAGGCTCCGTTTACGTCGCCGCAGGAGGTGACGAAGTTTGAGCAGCGGGCGATGGGCCAGGCGAACTTCTTGAAAGACGGCCGAATGCTCGCTTCCGACTACGACCGGAAGACCAAGCGCATTCGCATGTTCCTGGTGGACCCGTCGACGAACCCGGCCAAGGTAGACGAGGTGAGCTCGCGGAGCATGCAGGATCGGTACCGCGATATGGGTACGCCGGTGACGGAGATGATGCCGAGCGGCCAGCGCGTGGTGGTGACCGAGGGCGACTTCGCCTTCTTCAATGGACAGGGCGCGAGCCCGAAGGGCGACCGGCCGTTCCTCGACCGGGTGAACCTGAAGACGAAGGAAAAGACTCGGTTGTTCGAGTGTGGCGAAGGCGTGTATGAGTCCGTCGTCAGCGTGCTCGATAAGGCCGGAGCGCGGCTGATTACGCGGCGCGAATCGACCACGGAGCCCCCGAACTACTTCCTGGTGGCGGACGGCAAGCGGACGGCGTTGACGAGCTATGTGGACCCAGCGCCGGAGATGCGGATGGTGAAGAAGCAGCTCGTGAACTACAAGCGCGCCGATGGGGTGCCGCTGAGCTTCACGCTGTATCTGCCGCCCAACTACAAGCCGGGGACGAAGCTGCCGACAGTGATGTGGGCGTATCCGCGGGAGTTCAACGATGCCGACACGGCCAGCCAGATTGCCGGTTCGCCGAACCGGTTCACGCAGCTGTCCGGGGCCTCGCATCTGTTCTATCTCCTGGCGGGCTATGCGATTCTCGATGACGCCTCGCTGCCCGTGATCGGCGACCCCGATACGGCGAACAACACGTACCTGCAGCAGATTGTGGCGGGGGCGAAGGCGGCGATCGACAAGGCGACGGAGTTGGGGGTGACGGACCCGAAGCGCGTCGGCGTGGGCGGCCATAGCTATGGCGGCTTCATGACGGCGAACCTGCTGGCGCATTCCGACCTGTTTGCAGCCGGCGTGGCGCGAAGCGGGGCTTACAACCGCACGCTGACGCCGTTTGGCTTCCAGAGCGAACGGCGGACCATTTGGGAGGCGCCCGAGACCTACCTGACGATGTCTCCGTTTTTGAACGCCCACAAGATCAACGAGCCGATTCTGTTGATCCACGGGCAGGCGGATAACAACACGGGTACGTTCCCGATTCAGTCCGAACGGATGTACACGGCCATTCGCGGCAACGGAGGGAGGGTGCGGTTTGTCTACTTGCCCTTCGAGTCGCACGGGTACGCCGGGCGAGAATCCGTCGAGCATACGCTGGCGGAGATGGTGGAGTGGTTCGATCAGCACGTGAAAAACAAAGCCGACTAAATGCTCTATAGCATTCGTGAGCAGACCAGCCGGACGATCCTTTCAAGGACGTCCGGCTTTCTGTTGGCGGCCGGGTTTACGCACTCGCTGACACCGGCGCGGAACTGCACGTTTGGGTGCAGCTACTGTTATGTGCCGACGATGCGAGTGCAGGGCGGGCTGCGGCCGGAAGACTGGCGGCATTGGGGGCACCACACGACGTTCAAGTCGAACGCCGGGGAGTTGCTGCGGCGGGAGTTGCGGCCGGAGCAGGTGATCTACTGTTCGCCGTTGACGGATCCGTATCAGCCGGCCGAGGGCGAGCGGCGGCTGATGCCGGAGGTGCTGGCAGAAGTGGGGGCCAACCCGCCGGGGATGTTTGTGATGCAGACGCGGGGGCCGCTGATCCTGCGGGATCTCGAGCTGCTGCAGGCGATTCCGCGGCTGCGGATCAGCTTCAGCGTGACGACGGACGATGAGGCGGTGCGGCAGCGGTTTGAACCGCATTGCGCGCCGCTTGCGGAGCGGCTGCGGGTGATGCGGACGCTGCGGGCGGCGGGTTTGCGGGTGCATGCGACGTTGGCGCCGCTGCTGCCGTGCGACCCCGGACGGTTGGCGGCGATGGTGCTGGAGGCGACGGGCGAAGACCTGATCGGCGACCCCTTGCATGTGCGGAGCGAGAAGCCGCGAGGGGCGACGACGCGGGAGGCTGGGCTGCGGTTACTGGAGCGCTACCCGGACTTCGATTCGGCCGCGGCGCTTGCCACAATAGAGCAAGCCGCCATCGGAGCGGGGCGCCGTTTCGGCACGGGCCCGGCCGCATTTGGGTGGCTCACCACACCAGCATGAACCTTCTCGATTCGTCGTTGCACCGCACGGAGGTCCGCCGCCTCCTGACCCGTCTGGGTATCAGCTATGAGCAGTCTGGGGTTGCCCACGAGGAGTGGACGGCGGACCCGGCGGGGGAGCCGGTGGCGATTGTTTCGCCGGCGGACGGGGCGGAGTTGGCCACGGTGCTGTTTGGCGCGGAGGAGGACTACGACGACGCGGTGTACACAGCGCAGCGGGTGTGGCCGAAGTGGCGCGATCTGCCGGCGCCGCGGCGGGGGCTGATTGTCCGCGAGATGGCCGAGGCGCTGCGGGCGGCGCAGGACGATTTGGGGACGCTGATTTCGCTCGAAACCGGCAAGATTCTGGCCGAGGGGAAGGGCGAGGTGCAGGAGATGATCGACGTCGCCGATTTCGCCGTGGGGCTTTCGCGCCAGTTGTACGGGCTAACCATGCCGAGCGAACGGCCGGGGCATCGGTTGATGGAGCAGTGGCATCCACTGGGGGTGGTGGGGTGCATTACAGCGTTCAACTTTCCGGCGGCGGTTTGGAGTTGGAACGCTTTTATCGCGGCGGTTTGCGGGAACTGCGTGGTTTGGAAGCCGAGCGAGCGGACACCGTTGACGGCGATCGCGGTGCAGAAGATTTGCGAGCCGATTTTGGAACGGCAAGGGTTTCGCGGGGTGTTCACGCTGGTGTGCGGGACGGGGCCGGTGGTGGGGGAGCGGATGACGGCGGACCGGCGACTGCCCTTGATTTCGGCGACGGGTTCGACAGGGATGGGCCGACGGGTGGCGGAGTTGGTGGGCGGGCGGCTGGGCCGGACGCTATTGGAGCTGGGCGGGAACAATGCGGCGATTGTGATGGCGGATGCGGACCCGCAATTGGCGGTGCGGGCGTTGCTGTTTGGCGCGGTGGGGACGACGGGTCAGCGGTGCACAAGTATCCGGCGGATTCTGCTGCAGCGTGCGGTGGCGGACGAATATCGGGAGTATTTGACGCGGGCGTGGGGGAAGGTTCGGATTGGACACCCGCTCGAAGCAAAAGTTTTGTGCGGCCCGCTGATCGACCGGGGGGCGGTGCGGAGGATGCAGGAGGCGCTGGGGGAGATCCGGGAGCAGGGCGGCGAGGTGATTTATGGAGGAGAGCCGGTGGAGCTCGACTTCGAGGGCAAGCCGTTGTTGGGGGGATGCTATGTGCGGCCGGCGCTGGTGGCGTCGAGCGGGCAGATGCCGGCCGTAAACGAGGAGCTTTTCGCTCCAGTGGTGCACCTGATCGAGTTCGACGACCTCGACGAGGCGATTGCGCTGAACAACGCGGTGCCGCAGGGACTGGCGAGCGCGATCTTTACAGAGAGCATGCGGGCGGCCGAACAGTTTCTCTCCCCGCGCGGGAGCGACTGCGGGATTGCTAATGTGAATATAGGCACGTCGGGCGCCGAAATTGGTGGGGCCTTTGGCGGAGAGAAAGATACGGGCGGCGGCCGGGAATCCGGCAGCGACTCCTGGAAGGCGTATATGCGCCGGCAGACCGCCACGATCAACTCTTCCCGGGAGCTCCCGCTGGCGCAAGGCATCCGCTTCGACCTATGATGTCGGGTGGTCCCCAGTCAGGAAAGCATGCATAAGTTCGTTATTTCAGGTCCGCAAGGTTCCGGCAAAGGTACGCAGAGTGAGCTGCTCTGCCGGGATTATGATTTTGTCCACATTTCAATCGGGGAGATGTTCCGCTGGAACGTCTCGCAACACACGAAGTTGGCCGCCCGGATTCGGCGGATCACCGATGCGGGGCTGCTGGTGCCCGATGAGATTGTGGAGCGGGTGGTGCGGGAGCGCCTGGATCAGCACGACTGGAACTACGGCTTTGTGCTGGACGGGTTTCCGCGGACGCGGGCGCAGGCCGAGTATCTGTTTGAGAACTGGAACCTGGACAAGGTGATTTATCTCGAACTGGCCGATGAGGTGGTGTATCAGCGGGTGATGTATCGGGCCAAGATGGGGCAGGGTTCCGGGTTCACGAAGCGGGCAGACGATAATCCGGAAGCGCTCAAGACTCGTCTACGGGAGTATCACGAGAAGACCAAGCCGTTGCTTGAGCTGTATGACCGGATGGGGATGCTGGTAACGGTGGATGCGAACCGGAGCATTTCCGAGATTTACAGCGACATCCGGACGCGGCTGGGCCTGCCGGACCCAACGGTATGAGGGTGTAGTTCTAAGGTAAATCGGATAAGGTTCTAAAGCCAATCGGTTCTTGTTTCTTTAGATCCGTTAAGCGCACCATGGAGATGTCCTTAAACAGTCCGTGGAAGCAATCATCATGGCTCAGAAAATTTCGATCAGGCTTCGGCAACTCGCTCGGCACAACAAAGATGGTCAGGACCTAATTGAATACGCGTTGATGGCGGCCTTCATTGCAGTAGCAATTGCGGCCACCTTCCCGACGACGATTGGTCCGAACATCTGCACGATCTTTATCAAGGTGGGTTCCACCTTGACCCAATCGGCGTCGGCTAGCTAGATATTAGTCCAAATACTTTTTGAGATCAGGATTGAGCTTCGCCTGAATCTCCGGAGTAGTCAGGTTCTGTTGCGTGACCAGCTGCGGAGCCATGTTGTTGATCTTTTGCACGGCCTGAGCGTTGATCGCCTTCATCGCGTTTTGGACCGACTGGTAACCCATTTCAAATGGGTCCTGCACGACGAGCGAATCGAAAACGCCAGCCTTCAGGTCGGCGACGAGAGCGGGGCTCGAGTCGAAACCGACCGCCTTCACTTTGTTTCCCTGGCGAGCTTTCAAAGCTTGAGCGGCTCCGGCGGCGCTGGACTCGTTCGAGGCAAACAGCCCGGCGACGTCTGGAAACGCCGTCAGCATATTTTCGGCGACCTGCAGGCTTTTGGCGTAGTCGGACATGCCGTAGCGTTTGTCGACGATTTGGATGCCGGCGAACTTCCGAATCTCTTCTTCGAAGCCCTCTTCGCGCAACATGGTGGAGGCTCCTCCGGGCTGGACGGCGACCATGACGACCTTGCCTTTGCCACCGAGGATCTCGCCCATGCGGCGGGCAGCCACGCGGCCGGCTTCTTTGTTATCCGTCATTACCTGAGCGACGAATTGCTCGGTATCGATGCCGGAATCGAAGATCACCACCGGGATTTTCTCGCGGCTGGCGCGTTCGACCACGTTGACCATCACCTTTTTATCGATGGGGGCCACGCAGATGGCATCCACCTTGCGGTTGATCATCGCGTCCATGATCTGAATTTGGGCGTTGAAGTCGGTTTCGGTGGCGGGGCCGTTCCAGATGACTTCGACGTCGTGCTCGCGCGCGGCCTTCACGGAACCGGCGTGCACGCTCTGCCAGAAGACGTGAGCGCGGCCTTTCGGGATGACCGCGATCTGTTTCTTCTTGCTCTGGTTGCAGGCTGTCGCGGAAAAAGCTGCCGCAGCCATAGCGGCGCGGAGAAAGGACGCGCGCGTCAAGGATTGATTCGACATGGAGAAAATTCTATTGCGGGAACGACTTCGGCTCGGTCAAATGCTGCCAGCCTTCGCCGCTCAAGGACTTCATGAACTCTACCAGATCCTTCTTCTCCTGGGCCGTCAGGTTCAGGGGCTTCAAGCGTTCATCCAGGTTCTTGTTTTTGACGCCGCCATTATCGTAGTAGTAGACGACCTCTTCGAGAGTGGCGAGGCTGCCATCGTGCATATACGGGGCCGTCTTCGCGATTTCACGCAGGGTGGGGGTTTTGAAGGCGCCCCAGTCGGCGGGGTCCTTGGTGACGGCGAAGCGGCCTTCGTCCGGGGTGGCTTTCTGGCTGCCGACGCCGAGGTTATGGAAAGAATTGGCGGTGAAGTTCGGGCCTTCGTGGCAGGCGTCGCACTTGGCCTTGTTGAAGTAGACGTTCAGGCCGCGAATCTGCGAAGCGGAGAGAGCACTCTTGTTACCGGCGCGGTACTTATCGTAGGGGGCGTTGCCGCTGACGACGGTCCGCTCAAATGTGGCGATCGCCTTGGCGATCATATCGAGGTCGAACTCTTCGGTGCCGAAAGACTTCTTGAACAGTTCCCGATAGCCGGCGATCTTGCGCAAGCGGGAGACCACACCTTCATGCGTGTGGCCCATCTCTAGCGGGTTGGCCATGGGGCCGACGGCTTGGGCCTCGAGGGAATTGGCCCGGCCGTCCCAGAACTGCAACATGCCATAACCACGGTTGATGACCGTTGGTGCGCTTACGCCACCCTTCTGCCCCTTGATACCGAGCGAGACCGGCAGGTTGTCCGTGAACGCCTTCTCCGCCGCATGGCAGGAGGCGCAGGCAACCGTGTTGTCGGCCGAAAGGCGCTTGTCGTAGTACAACAAGCGACCCAGCTCAGCCTTAGCGGCGGTGTAGGGGTTGTCCTTGGGCCACAAAATGGGAGTGAGCCCCAGCGGCACCTTGAAGGTATCCTTGCTGGACTGGCCGACGACCAACGCGGCTCCAAGCAGACAGGCGAATGGGAGAATGCGCACCAACGTCATTGTTCTTTTGTCTCCGTGGGTTGACTACTGCTTCACGTAGCCAGCGACATAGATCGCCTTGTAGCCGCCGTGCTGGGTCATCGTGCCGGTCACTTCCATGATGTGGGCCATGTGGTCAGAGGCGGCGGCGCGGAAACCAGTCATCGTCAGACCGTCGCGGCGCGGATCGTGCTCCTCTTCCATGACCATGTAGAGCGAACCGTCAGCGGTAAGCAGGCCGATGGGCTGGCCGGACTTGGCGCACTTCTGGCCGCAGGCGCGATGCTTTTCGCCGTGCTTGCCCAACTGCAGGTAGCAGGAGAAGTCGACGATTTCGCCGACCATGGTGACCTGTTTGCCGGTGAGCGGCTTGCCGTCGACGCCGGCCGCGACACTGGTCTGAGACCAGCCTTCGGTCTTTTCGCCGATCTTGCCCATGGCCTTCTTGTAGGTCGGGTCGCCGACGGGGGTCATCTGCGGCTGCAGAATCGGGGTCTTGCCTTGGCCCACCAGAACGGCGCTGAGCGCCAAGGTGGCAATACTTGCAAACATCCATTTCTTCATTTTGGTTTCTCCCTGGGATCAAGAACAGTTTATCCGCGGACGCTGGCCGCGGGAATTTTTTTCACTAAGTCTTCCATTTCAGAGCGGCTTTCGGCGCCGATGGTGAAGACGTCGACACAATCCAATCCGAGCGCGAACTGCAGGCATTCGTCGGGCTTACCCCGCAGCTTCCCTGCCCCGAAGATCTTCATTCCGATGATGCCCTTGCCAGAGGCCTTCATCTGCTTCAGTACTCCAATCACAACGTCGGGCGAGGCGTCCATCGCGATTCCGGCGGGGTTAGGCGGCGGTCTTCAAGGCTTCCAGGGTGTGGCAGGAGGTGCCTTTGGTACGAACGATGCCTTTTTCCTGGGCTTCGGCGATGACGTCCATGGCGCCGCGCTTCTTTTCGTTCCAGTTCTTGTCGAGCATGCAGTGGAGCAGCAGGATGTCGATGTAGTCGGTGTTAAGTTCGCGGCGGAAGCGGTCGAGGTCGGCGCGCATTTCGGCGGCGGTGGAGGCGTGGGTCTTTGAGAGGATCGTGACCTTCTCGCGGGGCACGCTCTTTAGCGCCTGGCGGACATGCGGATGGGTGCCGTACTGATCGGCCGCGTCGAAGAAGTTCAGGCCGTTGTCGTAGCCGGCGCGAAAGAGGTCGGCGAGGCCGTTGACGCCGAGCTTCCGAGTCTGATTGGACGAGCCGCCGACGCCATTGGTGCCGGTACCCATCGCCAGGCGGCTGAGCATCACCTTTTTGGGGCCGAGGGCGATCCGGTCGCTCGCCAGTTTCTGGACGGGATTGGCGAAGAGAGGATACGGAAAGTGATGCAGACTGATGCCAGCTGCAATCGCGGCGGACTTCGAGAAAAATTGGCGCCGTTGCATAGAAGTGCTCCCTACCTCTTGCATGATATAACTTCGGATTCCCCGAATGTATCGCCTATTCATCATGCTCACTCTCGCAACCGCCGGATTCGGCCAGGAACGATGGCAATCCCGCTCGATGATTTTGACGACGCAAGGCGTGGCGGCGACGAGCCAGACGCTGGCGTCGCAAGCGGCGGCGCAGATTTTGGCGCGGGGCGGGTCGGCCGTCGATGCCGCGATCGCCGCCAACGCGGTGCTCGGGGTGGTGGAGCCGATGATGTGCGGCATCGGCGGCGACCTGTTCGCCATTCACTACGACGCGCAGACGGAGAAGCTGACCGGGCTGAACGCCAGCGGCTGGGCCCCGGCGAAGATGACCGAAGCGCCGAAGGGCGGCTTTAGCGGGATTCACTCGGTCACGGTTCCGGGGGCGGTGGACGGCTGGTGGAAGATGCATCAGAAGTTCGGTCGGGTGCCGTGGGCCGACCTGTTCGCGCCGGCGATCCACTATGCGCGGAATGGGTTTCCGGTGACCGAGATTATCCACGAAGACTGGGCCACGAGCGGCGAGAAGTGGCCGGGGCGGGTGCCGGCGGTGGGCGAGATCTGGAAGACACCGGGGTTGGCCAAGGCCTACGAAGTGATTGCGCAGCAGGGGCGCGATGGGTTCTACAAGGGGCCCGTGGCGGCCGATATTTTGAAGACGTCGGCACGGCTGGGCGGTCTGCTGGCGGAGAACGACTTTACGGAGTACCAGAGTGAGTTCGTTGAGCCGATTTCGACCACCTATCGCGGGGCGAAGGTGTTTGAACTGCCGCCGAACGGGCAGGGGGTTTCGGCGCTCGAGATGCTGAACATCCTCGAAACCAAGCCGGGAGCGCAGTTGAATCTGCACTTCAAGATCGAAGCGCAGAAGCTATCGGTGATGGACCTGCGGCGGTATGTGACCGATCCGAAATTTTCGCAGGTTCCCACCGAAGGGCTGCTTTCGAAGGCCTACGCGGCTGAACGGGCCAAGTTGATTAATCCCAATCGGGCGAAGTGCGACGTGACGGCCGGCGACCCGGGCAAGCTGAAGAATACGGTTTATCTGTCGGTGGTGGACCGCGACGGCAACATGGTTTCGTGGATTCAGTCGATCTACAACAAGTTCGGGTCGGGGATCACCACCGACGAGTTTGGCTTTCATTTGCACGACCGGGGCGGCTTGTTCGACGTGGACCCGAAGCATGTGAACCACGTCGCGCCGCATAAGCGCCCGCTGCACACCATCATTCCGGGGTTTCTGATGCTCGGGGACCTGCGGGTGGCGTTTGGGATCATGGGCGGCTTTAACCAGGCGCAGGCGCACGCCCAGTTCGTGTCGTACATGGTGGATCAGAAGATGAACATTCAGGAAGCGATGGAGTCGCCCCGCTTTACCCGGCGCGATCCCGAAGGCTGCGGGGTGCAACTCGAGAACCGGTTCCCCGCGGCGGAGCTCGAACGGCTGCGGAAGCTCGGCCATCAGGTGGATGTGCGGGCCGCCTACTCCTCCCGGATGGGCGGAGGGCAGGCGGTGGCCTTCGACCGCAAGACGAAAGTAAAATTTGGCGCATCGGACCCACGCAAGGACGGCGCCGCCATTCCCGAACCTGAGAATTTTTGGAAACCATGAAGACAGTACTCCCTCTCCTCCTTTTCGCCGCCTCGCTGGCGGCAGCCGACCCGGCGCAGGACATGCTGGCGATGGCGAAGAAGTCGCCGAATTCGGCCGAATTTAAGGCCTCCCTCGCGAAGATCATGCGGGAGAGCCGCGGCGCGATGGGCTACAACGGCGAATTTCTGTTCGCCGCAGAGTCGAAGACTCCGCCGACGCTTGAACTCGACGAGGCCCCGGGGCCGAAGTTCACGCGGCTGAAGGGCTCCGACCTTTGGATGGCGCGGACAAAGCTGACCACGGGAACCAGCCATCGGTACGCGATCACGATTGACGGCAAGGCGAACCCGCCGATCGACTTTCCCGCTTTTGGACCGGACTCTTATCAGAAGGCGGATGTGCCGCCGGGCAAGCTGTCAGAAAAGATCGTGCACACGAGCAAGATCTATCCCGGTATGGAAACCAACTATTGGATTTACGTTCCGGCCCAATACAACGCCAGCACGGCGGCGGCGCTTTTCGTGGTGCAGGATGGGCAGGGCTACGCCAATCGCGAGGCGGGGAACCGGCTGCTGATTACGCTCGACAATCTGACGCACCAGAAGCGGATTCCAGTGGCGATCACGGTGATGATCAGCCCGGGAACGATTGGAGAGCGGCGGATGCGGTCGATCCAATACGACACGGTGGACGATACGTATGCGCGGTTCCTGCGGGAGGAGATCATCAAGGACGTCGAGGCGAAGTACACCATCCGGAAGGACGCGTATTCGCGCGCGATTATGGGCGAGAGTTCGGGCGCCATCTGCGCGTTTACGGTGGCTTGGTTTGATACGGAGCGGTATTCCCGCGTGTTCTCGCGCATCGGCACGTATACGAGCATTCAGTGGCAGCCGGGCAAGAAAGACGGGGGCAACATCTATCCGTTTTGGCTGCGGAAAAGCCCGCGGAAGAACATCCGGGTGTGGCTGCAGGACAGCTCCAACGACCTTGAAAATCAGTTTGGCTCCTGGCCGCTGCAGAATATCCAGATGGCCAATTCGCTGAAGATGAAAGAGTATGACTTCAAGTTCACCTGGGGTAACGGCGGGCATAGCACGGCCCAAGGGAATGCCCAGGCGCCGGAGGCGCTGACGTGGCTATGGCGCGGGTATGATCCGGCCAAGACCAGCGAAACGTATGTGATGGATCCGGCCGAGAAGGCAAAACCGTACTGGCGCGTGAAGGCGCTGAATCGCGAATAGTGAGTTACTCGGTACGCTTGCACCGCACGGCGGAGGAGTGGGAAGAGCTGTTGGCGGACTGGTCCGGCGACTACCCAATGCAAGGGGTGATCGAGGACGAGGACGGCTATCAGGTGTTCTTCGCTTCGGCGGCGACGGCGGAGAAGTTCGCTTTGGCGCACGGGGGCATGGCCGCTCCCGTCGCCGAGGCGGTTCATGCCTGGTGGGAGGATTGGGAACCGCTGCTGGTGGGGGAGCGGTTTTTCCTGTGTCCTCCCTGGCGAAACGAACCCACTCCACCGGGGCGGGTACGGCTGGCGATGATTGGAGCCAACGTGTTTGGCGGAGGGGAACACCAGACGACCCAGCTTTGCCTGGAGTTGTTGGAGCAGGTGTTGCGTCCAGGGCAGCGGGTGCTGGACGTGGGAACGGGGACGGGGATCTTGAGCGCGGCAGCGCGCGGGTTGGGGGCGGGGACCGTGTGGGCATGCGACGTGGAACCGGCGGCGGTGGAACTGGCGCGGGAACATGCGGCCACTTGGCAGGGATCGGCGAACGCGGCGCGGCCGGGATGCGTGGACCTGGTGGTGTGCAACATCCACTTAGCGGTGATGCGGGAGATTCTGCCGGATCTTCGCCGGCTGGGGGCGCCGTTGCTGCTGAGCGGCTTTTTGACCGAGCAGATAGCTGAGCTGACGGCGGGGATGCGCGTGCATGCGCAACGAGAGAAGGACGGATGGTGCGCCGTTTGGGCCACCACTCCGGAGGAGAAAGAGCGTTAGGCGCGCAGGTGGCGATTCATGTTCTGGAGCGAATGCAGCGTGGAGCTGAGTTCGGGCCAGTCGGATTCGAGCAGGGCGCGGGAATCGAGGAGCACCCCGTCCTGCATGTTAACGAATAGGGCCACGAGTTCGGGATCGCGCCAACCTTTGGCGGCTTCTTGCTTAAGAATCTCGAGCGCCTCTTCTTTCGAGTAGGCCGGTTTGTAGCTTCGCGCCG
Source organism: Acidobacteria bacterium Ga0077553 (assembly GCA_001464575.1). GTDB lineage: Bacteria > Acidobacteriota > Terriglobia > Bryobacterales > Bryobacteraceae. The sequence goes on from LNFE01000212.1 coordinate 16,414, forward strand.
TGGTGAGCGCGTCATAGATGTCGACGACCTGAAGGATCCGGGCCAGCAGCGGGATGTCTTCTCCCTTCAGGCGGTCCGGGTAGCCGGTGCCGTCCCAGCGTTCATGGTGACTGCGAATGATCGGCAGCACGGGCGAGAGCGTCTTCATGGGCTTGCAGATTTCGACGCCACGGATGGTATGCATCTGCATTACCTTCCATTGGTCGTCCGTCAGTTTGCCGGTGCCCAGCAGAATGGAGTCCGGTATGGAGACCTTGCCGATGTCGTGCAGAAAGCCGCCGCGATACAGAGCGACCAGATCCTTGCGCGGCAGGCCCAAGGCCAGGCCGAGCGCCACGCTGGAGGTTGCCAACCGTTCGCAGTGCAGCCCTGTGCCCATGTCGCGGTTCTCCACCGCCTGCGCCAGGGCAAACAGAATCGTTTCGGCCTCTTCGAGCGAATCGATGGCCGCCTTGTGCCGGAGGAGCGAATTCACCCGGGCGCGCACGACCGAGGGGTGAAGCGGCATCGTGAGATATTCGTCCGCTCCGGACTCGATCCCTTCGACTTCGAAGTCAAACCCATGGACGCTGGTCAACATCAGGATGGGAATGAACTGGGTCTTGCGATTCGACTTTAAGCGGCGGCACAGCTCGGTGCCTCCGAGCCCGGGCAGCATCAGGTCCACAATGATCAGGTCCACCGATTGGCTGGCCACGATGTCGAGAGCGTCCAGCCCGGTCGCCGCCTCGAGGAACTCGTGCTTTCCCAAGCGCAGCATCGACTTGAGCAGCCGGCGGTTGATGGGACTGCCGTCGACGAGCAGAATTTTCGTGTTGGACGATGTCGCTTCGTGTTCTAAACCGGGAATGGGGCTGCGGGCACCGACTCCGAAGGTCTCCCGCCCAGGTCCCAAACGAGCGGGGGCACCGTCTGGAGTCTCCACGGGAGCGGTGGGAAGGACGGCGATACTGCGTTCAGGTAGAGGCATGGTGCACGGAAGCTACTGAGGGGTATCGGCAGCCACGCGGAAAACATTAGATAATCGAAGAGCAATGCTGCAAAAACTGCTGGGTCTTTCCTTGTGTTGCCTTCTCCCTCTGGGCGCCGAGACGTTGAGCCAGGGGGAACGCGACCGCGCCATGAGCCACCTTCATGCCACGCGGAAGCTGTTTGTGGATGCCACGGCGAACCTGAGCGAGGCCCAATGGAAGTTCAAGGCCGCCCCGGATCGCTGGAGCGTGGCCGAGTGCGCCGAGCATCTGGCGGAGAGCGAAACCTTTCTCCGCGGCATGTTGACGACGGCCTTGGTGAAGTCGCCGGTCGATGAGACGAAGCGAGCCGCGAAGCTGAAGGATCGGGACGCGATGGACCTGAAAGTGGCGGCCATGATCAGCGACCGCTCGCAGAAGGCGCAGGCCCCCGAGCCACTCCGCCCTTCCGGCAAGTTCACCTCGCAAGCTCAGGTGGTGGATGCTTTTCGGCAGCGCCGCGACGAAACGATTGCGATGGCAGAGAAGACTCAGGACGACCTGCGCGGACGGTTCGCCGCCCTGGGCCCGGGCTTCGAACTCGACCTGTACCAAATGCTGTTTATGATCAGCGCCCACACGGAACGTCACGTGAAGCAGATGCGGGAAGTGATGGCCGACCAGAAGTTCCCGAAAAAGTAGCTTTAAGGGCTAGGGATCCGGCGGACGACGAGCAGGGTGACATCGTCTACCGGTTGCAAGTCCCCGAGGAAGCAGCGGAGCTGGCGGCCGATTTCGAGCATGGTTTCATTAGCCGTGCGGTCTTTGCAGGCCACGGCGATCTGAGCTACGGCATCCTCGCCGAACTCTTCGCCGGCCGCATTGGGCGCCTCCGAGACGCCGTCCGAATACATGACCAGGCTCTCTCCGGGTTCGAGCACCGTATAACCGCCCATGTAGGGAATGTTGGGGAGGATACCGAGCACGGGGCCGCCGGTGGTCAACAGTTCCACTTTGCCGGAGTTGCGAACGAGGGCGGGCGGATTGTGCCCGGCGTTGGTGAACGTCATCGAGCCGGTGCGGGGGTCGAGAATGGCGAAGAAGCCGGTGATGAACTTATTGTCCGGGGTATTGGCCTTCAGGCTGTGATTCAGACGCGTGACCAGCCGCGCAACATCGAACTCCACTTCCATCAGAGCCTGCACGCGGGCCTGGAGATTGGACATGAGGAGCGCTGCCGAGAGGCCCTTGCCGGCGACGTCGGCGACGAGGAAGGCGAGGCGGCCATCGGGCAAGGAGAAGAAGTCAAAGTAGTCGCCGCCGACGGATCGGCAGGGTGCACTGCGGCCGGCGAGTTGGAGCCCGGGGATCTCCGGCATTTGGCGCGGGAGCAACCCGCGCTGGATTTCGGCGGCTTGATCGAGCTCGCGCGACATAAACTTTTCGGCCTGCTCGACTTCGAGCAAGCGTGAGTGTTCAATGCGGATAGCGGCGATGTTGGCGAGCACGGTGAGCAGGCTGAGGTCGTTGGCGTCGAAGGAGCGGACGAAATCGGTGGCGTCGACGTAGAGGAGGCCGGTGACCTGGGTATCGGTCTGGAGCGGCACGGCCATCAGGCTGCGGATGCGCTGTTGGACGATGGTGGCGCTGGACTTGAGCAGTGCGTCCATGGAGGCATCGCGGACGAGCAGGGACGACCGTTCATTGATGACTTTATCGCGGACAGCCGTCGAGACCCGGAAGCCTTCACCGCGGTGGGCCTGGGCAATGAGTTCGCCGTTTTCGATGGTCATCAGCACGCCGCGTTTGGCGTCGACGGCATGCAGGCTGAGTTCGAGGATCACCTCAAACAGTTCGCGCAGGGGGCGGAAGCTGGCGATCTCTTTTCCGGCTTTGACGAGGGCCTCGATGCGCCGGGCGGTCATGTCCGGCGGTTGCGGCGAGGAGGGGAGAGCGGCCTCGGCGAGCTTGGCGGGATCGAAGCGGAAGATGACGGTGGAGGAGGGCGGGGCCGAGGCGGGCGACTCGTCGACGAATTCCAGCGGAGAGCGGGCGCGAGCGTGCTTCAACTGGTGCGGTTCGAAAGTGATGACGAGGCGGCCGGCGGTGATGGTATCGCCGGGGGCGAGAGGCTGGGCCTGGGAGAGCACCTGACCGTTGACGGCCGTACCGTTTTTGCTGCCGAGGTCGCGGACTGTCCAACGGTTGTCGAGAAATTCGAGGGCAAAATGCAGACGCGAGAGCATCGTGTCTTCGGGCAGAGAGAGCGCGGCGGAATCGGAGCGGCCCACCATGAACGGAGACTCGACCACATGGATCAACTGTGCGACGCCTTCTTGTCCTCGAACCTGGATCTCAGCGGGAGCGGGAGCGCTCATAAATCGGTATTCATATCCTAGTGGTACGGCGACTCGGCCACGGCTATACTAATTGGGTATCTTAAGTCTAACAGGGGCGCGGGCCAAGTCCGGGCTCCTCAAATCTGGGGAGGACGCGTGAGCGTTACCATTAATTCTCGTGTGAGCGGCGATGTGACCATCGTGGACGTCGCTGGAAAGATTACGCTGGGAGACGGCTCCGCCATGTTGCGCGATAAGGTGAAGGAACTGTCCGCGGCGGGCACCAAGAAGATCCTGCTGAACCTCGGCGAGGTGAACTACATCGACAGCTCCGGCATTGGCGAACTGGTGTCGGCCTTCACGACCATTTCGAATACAGGAGGGGCCTTGAAGCTGTTGAACCTGACCAAGCGCGTCAAGGATCTTCTGCAGATCACCAAGCTGTACACGGTGTTCGAAGTATTCGACGACGAGGCTCAGGCGATCGCCAGCTTCTAATCAAGGGCAAAAACGAACCGGAGGGGGGACGGAGCGATCCGTCCTTTTCCATTTGGAGTGCAGGTATGGCTCGGCACGGGTGGTGGTTCCTTTTCTTAGCGCTCGCCAGTGGAGGCTGGGCGCAGGAGGTGCTGATCTACGGCGCGACGCCCGCCGGAGTCGCAGCCGCCCTGAATGCTGCCCAGTCGGGGCGGACGGTCGAGTTGGTGGAGCCATCCGGCAACTTGGGCGGGATGTTGACGGGTGGGCTGTCCTACACCGATTTCCGTTCGCTCGAATCGTTGCAGGGCACGTTCCGTGATTACATGGAGCGGGTGGAGCGGCACTACCGGACCCGGTATGGGGAGGGTTCGCAGCAGCTTCGCGATAGCTTTTTCGGGGCACTGGCGGAGCCGCACGTTTCGCTGGCCGTGCTGGAGGCGATGCTGGCGGAGCACCCCTCGATTCGATTGCGGCGCCGGACACGGATCGTCAGCGCCGAGGCGGCAGCGGGGGTGGTGCGGAGGATACGGGTAAAGGGGCCGAACGGTGAGGAAGAGTCGCTCGCGGCGCGGGTGTTCATCGATGCGAGTTATGAGGGCGACCTGGCGGCGGCGGCCGGATTCGCTTTTCGCATCGGCCGGGAATCGACGCGCGAATACGGCGAGCGGTTTGCTGGCCACATCTACTTCAAAGACGGCAAGATTCTCGACGGCAGCACAGGAGCGGGCGACCACAAAATCCAGTGCTACAACTTCCGGGTGATCATGACCGAGGACCCGGCGAATGCGGCGCCGCTGCCGCTGCCGCCGGGGTACCGGCCCGAGCGGTATACGCGGATCCTGGACGGCGTTCGCGCGGGCGCCATCCTGCACCCGATGTCGGAAGCCAAGAACGGGGTGCTGCGGCTGCAGCGCCTGCCCAACGGCAAGTCCGACATGAACGATGTGAACACATCACCGGCCGGCTTCGGCCTGCCCGGCCAGAACTGGGAGTATCCGGCGGCCCCGCCGGAGCGGCGGGCGGCGATCTTCGAGGAGCATCGGCAGTATGCGCTGGGCCTGCTCTATTTTCTGCAGAACGACGCCGGCCTGCCGGAGGCGTTTCGGTTGGAGGCTCGCCGTTGGAGCCTGCCCAAGGATGAGTTCGCCGAAACCGGCCACTTTCCTCCGGCTCTCTACGTCCGCGAGGCCCGCCGGTTTCCGGGCGCCTATGTGTTCACCGAGCACGACGTGATTGCCGACCCGGTGACGCAGCGCAGCCGCCTGCAACCGGAGAGCATTGCGGTGGGCGATTATGTGATCAACAGCCATGGCGTGGACGAGGCGCGGCCGCCCTATCCCGATGTTCGGGAGGGCTACGTGGTGTTTGGTACGGTGCCGTACCAGGTTCCGTTCGGCGTAATTGTCCCGCACGGGGCGCGGAACCTGTTTGTCCCGGGGGCGCTGTCGGCGAGCCACGTGGGCTTTGGCGCTTTACGATTGGAACCCATTTGGACGGCGCTGGGCCAAGCGGCGGGGGTGGCGGCAGAGCTGCTGCTGACCGACGGCGCGGTCTCGATCAGCAAGCTGCAAGCGGAATTGCATCGGCGCGGGGCGATGACTTTTTACGTATCCGACGTGCCGCGAACTTCGTCGCAATGGGCCATCGTGCAGGCGGTGGGAAACCTGGGATTCTTCCATGAACCCGTGCGCGACGCGGCGATGCTCACCCGGCGGCCTCGCTTCGGATTGCAGTACTCGTTCGCGCCAGACCACCATGCGGCCCGGCTGGCGGAGCCGCTCACGGCGGAAACAGCGAGCCGCTGGCGGCAGCTGCTGCGCCGGGCACGCTGGGCCATACCTGCCCCGGTAACCGGGGAGACGCGCGGAGCCTTTTTAAATCGGTTATCGCCGCCGGGTCAATCCCGGGGCAGATAGACCCAATACTCCGGCTTGCCGGAGTTGCAGTGGACGGCGCGGGAGAGCAGGCCGAGGCTGGCCCAAGAGAGATACAGCGCCAGGCGCGCGGCCTCATCGGCGCCCCAGGAAGGGACCGTGGCCCGTTCCAAGGCGGCCCGCCGCACGGCGACGGAGGGGATGGGGTGGAAAATGCGCTCGATCCACTTGGCGCGGACGGGTTCATCGTCGAGTTCGCGGTCCGTCTGGACGATGTAGGATTCGAGCGCCGAGCGGGTGACGCCGCGGGAGAGGAGCGCGAGGTCGGTGGCAATGACGGCCGGGCGGCTGATGGAAGGTAGCAGCAGCAGACCGAGGAAGGACCAGAGGGAGAAGCCAAAGGCGAGGGTGATGACGCCCTCCTCGCGACTGACGTCCGCGCCGGTGGCCCAGGCGGCGACCGCCACCCCGGCGACGTTCCAACCGAGGGCGACGAGAATGCCACGGAGCCGGCTACCGTTCTGACCGGCGGCGCGGAGCCGAAGCGCGGCCATCTCCGAGACGGGGCCGCGGCCGCCGATCAGCGCGGCTATCACGGGCCGGGCCAGGAGCAACAGCAGCATCCCCAGGCTGACGACGGCCAGGACCCCAGGCACGGCAGCTTCCCGCCCCGCGGCGAGAATCGCGGACGCGGCCAGCCATAAAAAGCCGGCGTGCAGCATTTGGGCGCGGACCAGGGCAGCCAAGAAAGCCGACAGGGTGGGGGTGGGCCGGGAGAAGCGTCGCGGCAGGAGGTAGCCACCTAGCAGGTCAAACGGCAAGCTCAGCAGGAGGTAGCTGACCAATAGCCATGCAAACCCTTGGCCGGAAGCGGCCAATTGCATGGGCCATCCGAGGGCGAGTCCGGCGCTGGCCAGGACGACGCCGGTGCCGACACCGGTGATGCCGAGGTAGAGGCGGGCGCGAGCGTAAGTGATCCCAGATTGCGAAGAGTCCATCCTTCAGATGGATGAATGGACGGCCAGGCGAGCGCTAGTTCTTTGTCGCAAAGGCGTTTGCCGCAGAGCCGCGAACGGCAGTTGGAACAGCGAGACCACGCTCTTGTAGCACCAGCCGCCGAAGGGCAGGCCCAGCGCTACAACGCAATAGATGGGTCGATCGGGCCGCAGGTGGAAGACCTCGGCCGCATACTCTCCTTCCGGTTTCGCATAGAGCCCGCGGCGATAGCGTTCGTCTTGCAGCGGCAGCCGCCACTCCCGTCCGCCCCACCAGAAGTGCGCCCGCACCCGCTGGCGGCCGAGGTCGTGGTCCTCCTGAATCGAGAGCCGCAGGTGCCTCGGCGTCAGCAGGGCCAAGGACGGACCGGGCAACTCCCGGACGCGGGAGGCGCGCAAGCGGGTTTCGGTGTCGCCGAGGAGTTCGGGCGTTCGCTCCATCGCCGGCGGAATGATCCGCAGCGCGTCGAGATTGGCGGGCCGTTCGAGCAGTTGCCACGGGGTTCCCTCGATGAGGCGATTCTCCGGCTGCTCGGGATGGTGGTCCGGCCAGCCGGCGTCAACGAGAATCCGGTCGAGAAGCCGGGGCTGGGTTCGGCCGGGCAGCAGGGTATGGTGCGGGTAGAGAATGCCCTCGTGCCGGGGCGCTACCAGCCGGACCCACCCTTGGCCGTTCACCCGCAGCCCGGCAATGCTCCGGCCGTCGCCCTGGCGGGAGATGGAAACGACAATCAGATCCTCCGGCACATCGAGATGGTGGGCGGCCGCCCCCAAAACTCTCCTGGGTTAGGCGGCGTGCGTCGGTTCGGCCACTTCCAGGCCGTGGGGGATCTCCTGCAAGAGCGAGAGAAACTGGTGAGTCGCCCGGTTGAACTTCTTCCGCCGGCGGTGGATGATGCCGAGGGGCCGGTACAGGCGCGGCGCGACCAAGGGGATTCCCAGCAGGCGGCCGGCTTCGCGCTCGGTCTGTAACACGCGGGCAGGCGCAATCGACACGCCGGACCCGAGCATGACCGCTTCCTTAATCATCTGCAGATTGTCGAAGTGCATGATCAGGTTCACGGTGACGTCCCGATCCCGCAGGTACCGGTCGACCTCGCGGCGGATGGGCAAATCCTCGTCAAAGCCAATGAAATCGGCGCCGTTTAAGTGGACCGGATCAATCTCTTCGAACCGCGCCAAGGGGTGGCCGGGGGCGCAGGCCACCACCATCTCTTCATTGCGCCAGTCGATGACGGCAATTTCGCGGGTCGGTTCCGGGTAGGAGACGAGGCCGAGATCGGCTTGATCCGTACGGACGGCTTCGTAGACGCGCTCGGGGCGAAGATAATCTACCCGGAGAACCGCCTCCGGCCAACGGCGGGCGAATTCGGCCTCGAGGCGCCACATCTCGGAGAGGCCGACGGAATAGATGGACGATACCCGCACGGTTCCTTCCACGTCACCGGCCAGGTTCGTCAACGACGCATCGAACTCTTCCTTCCGCCGCAACACGTCGCGGCAGAGCTCAAAATACAGCCGCCCCGCCGAGGTCAGCGTCAGCGGGCGAGTCGACCGGTCGAGCAACTTGACGGAGAGCGACTTTTCGAGCTCCTGAATATGCTGGCTGGCCGCGGACTGGCTGATGGCATTCAGCGCCGCGCCCCTGCTGACACTCCTGTATTGACCGATATCGCGAAAGAGCTTAAGATGCTCGAAATTCACAAGCGCCAGAATATCATAAGATCGGCTTATTTCCGCAACCAAAGAGTATCGATATTCATAATTTTGTTATATTAGGAAAATGGATTATGGGGGCTTCTAGGTTTCATTTGACTAATACTCTTCGATTCCCTATATTAGTGTATCTGGATTGTGAGGTTTTCCCGCATTATGAGTGAGCAGTTCGAACATCCTACCCTGTCCCGCCCTGGTCTCCCTGAAGCGCAAGGGCTTTATTCTCCGGCCAACGAACACGACGCCTGCGGCATTGGCTTTGTGGTCAACATTAAAGGCCACCGCTCGCATGACATTATTACGAAAGGGGTGCAGATTCTCGTGAATCTGACCCACCGGGGCGCCTGCGGGTGCGATCCGGAGACGGGAGACGGCGCGGGCCTGTTGATTCAGATTCCGCATTCCTTCTATGCCCGCGAATGCAAGAAGCAGGGGTTCACGCTGCCGGATCAGGGCGAATACGGGATGGGTCTCGTGTTCCTGCCGGTGGAGCATACCGCCCGGCTGCAGGCGGAAGGAATTCTCGAGCGCATCACCCGGGAAGAGGGCTTGGAAGTGCTGGGTTGGCGCGATACGCCGATTGATGCCGACGCCATTGGGCGGGTGGCGCGCGCCTCGCAACCTTATATTGAGCAGATTTTTATCCGCCGGTCGCCGGGGATGACGGAAGATGCTCTCGAACGCAAGCTGTACGTGATCCGCAAGCGGGCCGAGCACGAGATCGCGGCGAGCGAGATCCGGGATAAGGACTTCTTCTACATCCCGTCGCTGAGCTGCCGGACGGTGGTCTACAAGGGCCTGTTGCTCGCGCCGCAGATTCAGAAGTTCTACAAAGATCTGTCGGACACGGAATGCAAGAGCTCGCTGGCGATGGTGCACCAGCGCTTCTCGACGAACACGTTCCCGAGTTGGAAACTGGCTCACCCGTTCCGCTTTATCTGCCACAACGGCGAGATCAACACCGTGAAGGGCAACGCCAACTGGATGCGGGCTCGGGAAGCGGTTCTGGCCTCCGCGGTGTGGGGCGATGATCTGAAGAAGATCATGCCGATTGTGGAACAGGGCGCGAGCGATTCGGCCACCCTGGACAACGTCGTCGAACTGCTCACGCTCTCGGGACGCTCGCTGCCCCATGCGATGGCGATGTTGATTCCGGAAGCCTGGGACGCCGATTCGACGATGCATCCGGACAAGAAGGCTTTCTACGAGTTCCACGCTTCACTGATGGAGCCGTGGGATGGCCCGGCCTCGGTGGCGTTTACCGACGGCAAAGTGATCGGCGCGACGCTCGACCGCAATGGCCTCCGTCCCTCGCGCTATCTGGTAACCAAGGATGGCCTGCTGATTGTTT
>LNFE01000213.1 GCA_001464575.1 Acidobacteria bacterium Ga0077553
CCGTCTCGCCCGCGTTCGTCATCACCACAACGTCCCTGCCCGACGGGGCTATCGGTACGCCCTACTCTGCCACAATCCAAACGCAGAACTCCCAAGGCATCGTTACCTTCCAGGTTCTCACCGGAACCTTGCCGGCCGGATTGACGCTGAACCCCAACACGGGCGTGATCAGCGGCACCCCGACCCTGAATGGGCCGCGAACCTTTACGATTCGGGCGACCGATTCCGAAGGTCTGTTGGCCGATTCGGGCGGGCCCGGTATCCGCAGCGTGGATCAGATCGCCGAGCGTACCTTCACGATCACCATCGGTTCGGCCTTCTCCATCAGCACGACGAGCCTGCCGAATGGAAACGTGTCGACACCCTACAGCGCGACGCTCCAGACCCAGAACGGCAACCCACCGGTGACGTTCGCCGTCACCACCGGCACCCTGCCCGCCGGCCTCAGCCTGAACGCCAATACCGGCGTCATCAGCGGCACGCCAACGGCCGCGGCCAGCAGCACGTTTACCGTTACCGCCACCGACGCACAGGCGCAGACCGCCCAGCGGAATCTCACGATCGTCATCGCCGGCGCGTTTAGCTTTACGACATCCACGCTGCCGAACGGTTCGATTGGGGTGCCGTATTCGGCTACATTGCAAACGCAGAACGCCCAGGCGCAAGTGACCTTCCAGGTCGTGCAAGGCACTCTGCCGCCCGGTCTGACCCTGAACAGCAGCAGCGGTTCGATCAGCGGCACCCCGACCGAGAATGGATCGAACACGTTTACCGTCCGGGCGACCGACTCCAGTCCCTTGCTGCTCCTTGATGCCGGCAAACGGGGCCGGGCCGTGGATCAGATCGCCGAAGCTACATTCACCATCACCATCGGCGGCACCTTCGCCATCACGACGGCCACTTTGCCCTCCGGCACGGTGACCGTTCCCTACACGGCGACGCTGGCCACCGAAAATGCCGGTGGAGCGGTAACGTTCCAGGTAACCACTGGAGCGCTGCCGGGCGGGATTACCCTCGCCGCCTCGACAGGGATTCTCAGCGGCACGCCCACCGTCAGCGGCAGCTTTCCCTTGAACCTCACGGCCACCGACTCCCGGGGGCGGACAGCGACCAGGGACCTGACGATCACCGTCCTGCCGCGGTTCGTCATCACGACAACTGCGTTGCCGAGCGGTACCGTAGGGATTGCCTACAGCACGGCCGTCCAGACGCAAGGCGGCGTAGGAACTGTGTCGTTCGAACTCTTATCGGGCGGCTCATTACCTTCGGGTTTGACCTTGAACCCCGCTACCGGCGGGATCAGCGGGACACCCACCCAGGAGGGCACCAGCACGTTCCTCATCCGGGCGGTCGACTCGGCCAATCCGGAACTAAGGAATGCAACGATTTCGCTTTCAATCACGGTGAATCCGTCGCTGCTCAGCATCACGACCAGCAGCTTGCCCCGCGCAACGGCCGGGGTCGCGTACAGCCAAACGTTCGCCGTCACCGGTGGCGTGGCTCCGTACCAATGGTCGATTTCGAGCGGCAGCCTGCCGCCCAATCTGGTTCTGACGGCCGCGACCGGCGCACTGAGTGGGGTCGTCCAGCGGGCCGCCGTGACCAGCTTCACGGTGCGGGTCACCGATAGCGTGGGCATCATCGCCGAACGGCCATTCACGCTGGAGACCGTGACGCAGCTAGCCGTCACGGCCACGCTCTACACGATCGAGCAGGGCGAGGTGTTCTCCTCACCCGTAACCGTGTTCGGTGGTCGGCCCCCGTATCAGGTCACTGTACTGAGCGGCAGTCCGCCGCCAGGCATCTCCTTCTCGGGCCCGAATTCGGCATTCAGTGGGACCACGAACGCCCCGGTCGGCCAGTTCTCGGCCGTCGTCCAAGCCCTCGACAGCTTGGGGCAAGTTGCTACGGCTACCATGCTGTTTAATGTGATTCCGCCTCGGCCCCCGTCGCTCGCGATCACCCCGGCCACTTTGCCGAATGGTGTCGTCGGCGTTTCCTATGGTGCGCAACTCGGGACCTCCGGCGGCACGCCTCCGTACGGCTTCCGGATCTCCCAAGGCAGCCTCCCCCCGGGAGTCTTAATGGATGGCGCAGGCACGCTGAGCGGTACTCCGACTTCGGCTGGTGCATTCACCTTCGGCGTTCTGGCGACCGATGGCGGCGGCCGTTCGGCCGGTCAGCTCTTCACGATCGTCGTCACCGCCCCGGTGGCTCCGCTAGTGGTGACGCCGGAGTCGCTGCCAGGCGGTGTGCTCAACCAGCCGTATTCGGCGGGCCTGGGCGCTTCGGGCGGCCAGGCGCCGTACCGGTTCAACCTAACGGGCGACCTGCCGCCCGGCGTGGTGTTTACCAGCAACGGAACGCTGGTCGGCACCCCGACGGCCATCGGAACCTTCCGCTTCACGCTCGAAGTGACCGATGCGCGGAATGCGAGAGCCACTCGAAGCTTCTCCATCGCCATTCTCGGTCCCGTAACGATCACCACCGCCTCGCTGCGCGATGCCGTGGTGGGCGTGGCCTATGCCGCTCAGGTGGAGGCTGCCGGCGGAGCACCGCCTTATACCTTCGGCTTGGGCGGATTGCCGCCAGGATTGACTGGCGGCGCCAATGGGTCCATCTCGGGCACCCCAACGGCCGCCGGAACGTTCACCGTGGCGGTCGAGGTGACGGACGCAAGGGGCCAGCGGGCCGCGCGAGTCCTTTCCCTGACGGTCGTGGCGCGGCTCACCATCACCAGCTCTCCGGGTGGCGCCCCGGTCACGCTCGGCCAGCAGATCAGCGGCGGGTTCGCCGCGGCCGGCGGCCGGCCTCCCTATCAATGGGCGGTTACCAGCGGGGCCCTGCCCCCAGGCGTTGGGTTCGTTTCGTCAAATGGTGCTTTGACTGGCGCGCCGACGGCCGAAGGCAGCTTCACGTTTGGCGTCACCGTTACCGATTCCCTCCAGAACACGGCCACCGGCTCGGCGACGATTCGCGTCCTCCCGCCGTTGACTGTGAACGCGGCTACGCTGCCGGCCGGCGTCGTGGGAACTGCTTATGGCTCCGGCGTCGGAGCCACCGGCGGCCAGGCGCCGTACTCGTTCACCGTCACGCAAGGGGCGTTGCCTCCGGGCATCTCGCTCGGCACGGACGGTTCGCTGACCGGTACCCCGAGCGCCGCGGGCGGCTTCGCCTTCACCGTGCAAGCGACGGACGTGGTGGGTGCCCGCGCCGAACGCGCCTTCTCCATCAATGTCAGCCTGCCGCCGGTGCCGCCCATCAGCTTCGTCGGCGCGCCGCCGACGATTCAGACCGGGCAGCAGGGCACGATCACGGTCCAGATCGCCGCCGCCTATCCGGTGCCGATCACCGGAGCGCTCACGCTGCAATTCACCCCGAACGCCACCAACCCGATCGACGACCCGGCGGTGCAGTTGACCTCCGGCGGCAGGGAGGTGACGTTCACCATTCCGGCCGGCCAGACCAACGCCCAGTTCCCGCTGGATCCTTTGCGCTTCCAAGTCGGTACCGTGGCCGGTCAGGTGCAGTTGCAGACCACCTTCACCCCGCTCGGCGGCCAGCCGACGCCAGGCCCGACCATCACGGTAACCATCCCGCGGGCGGTGCCGGTGATCACGGCCGCTTCGCTAGCGCCGGGAACCGGTGGATTTGCGTTGACCGTGGAGGGCTTCTCGAACACCCGCGAAGTGTCGACGATGACCCTGCAGTTCAACCCCACCCCGGGCAGCAGCCTCGAGACGACCACGGTGACGGTGCCGGTAACGGCGGCCTTCAATGCGTGGTTCAACTCGGCCGGGTCGCGGGCGTTCGGCGGCAGCTTCCGGCTAACCCTGCCGTTGACCGTAACCGGCGAACTCAGTGCGGTGGATTCGGTAGTGGTGCGACTGACAAACAGCGTCGGCGAATCCCAGCCGTTTACCGCTCGTAGAAACTAAGCCAGTTGTCGCCCTGCTTGACGATACGGCCCCGGCGCAAGGGGCCGTACTCGTCCGAGAGGATTTGGCGAGGGGGATGCTGCACAATCACGTAGGGCACCGTGGACTCGGCGAGAGCCGTCAGCGCGGCGTCGAACTCCTTGGGCACCGTGAAGGGCGGATCGAGAAAGACGATGTCGGCCTCCATCGTCCGCAGGGCGTCGCTCGCCTTGCGTTTGATGATGGCCGTGCGCGGTTGCACCGCCAGCGTCTTGATGTTTTCAAACAGCACCCGGATCGCTTCCTTGTTGCGTTCGATGAACAGCACCCGCCGGGCCCCCCGGCTGAGCGCTTCAAGCCCCACCGCGCCCGTGCCCGCGTAGGCGTCGACGAAGACGACGCCATCGAGCCGCGTCTGCAGGATGTTGAACAGCGACTCCCGCAAACGGTCCGGCGTCGGCCGCACCTCGCTCCCTTCCACACTCTGCAGCTTGCGGCTGCGAAACTCTCCAGCAATGACTCGCATGATTACCCTACCAATACTAAGCCGTAGCGCCGCTGCCAGTGCTCCCGCAGATAAGCGATTGCCTGCCGCAAGGTCGCCTCGTTCGGCGGATTGTCGATGAAGGCGTTGGCTTCGTTGCGCGCAATTTCGAGCAGTTCGCTGTCGCGCAGGATGTTGCCGAAGCGCAAGGCCGGCAGGCCGCTTTGCTTCGTGCCGAAGAACTCGCCGGGGCCGCGCAGGCGCAGGTCCATCTCGGCGATATAGAATCCGTCGTTCGATTCGACCATCGTGCGAATGCGCTCCTTGCCGGTTTCGCTGAGCTTATCGGTTACCAGCAGGCAGTAGCTTTGTTCGCCGCCGCGGCCCACCCGGCCGCGCAGCTGATGCAACTGCGCCAGGCCGAACCGTTCGGCCTGCTCAATCACCATCACGGTCGCATTCGGCACGTCCACCCCGACCTCAACGACGGTCGTTGAAACCAGAATCTGAATCTGCCCCTGCTTGAAGGAGGCCATTACCGCTTCCTTATCGGCCTGCGCCAGCTTGCCGTGCAACAGGCCCACCTGGAACTGCGGAAACACGGTTTGCGAAAGCTGCAGGTACATCTGCTCCGCCGCCTTCATCGCCTGCGTCTCGCTCTCTTCAATCACGGGATAGACCACGTAGGCCTGGCGGCCGGCGGTAACTTCGCCATGCAAAAACGACCACACCTCTTCGATGCGATTTGCGTTGACGTGCGTCGTTACAATCGGCCGGCGGCCCGGCGGCAACTCGTCGATGATCGAGGTATCGAGGTCACCGTAGACGGTCAAGGCCAGCGTGCGCGGTATGGGCGTGGCCGTCATCACGAGGACATCCGGCGTCTGGCCCTTCTCCATCAGCTTCAGCCGCTGCATGACGCCAAAGCGGTGCTGCTCGTCGACGATGGCCAGGCCAAGCCGGTGGAACAGTACGTCGGGTTCGAGCAGCGCATGGGTCCCAATGGCCACCTGAATCAGGCCGCTAGCGATCAGGCGCCGGATAGCTTCCTTCTCCTTCGGCTTGAATGATCCGGAGAGCATTACGCATTGGTAGCCCAGCTTGCCGAACAGGTTCTTGAAGTAAGCGAAGTGCTGCGCCGCCAGGATTTCGGTGGGCGCGAGCACCGCCACCTGATAGCCGTTCTCAATCGCGATGATCGCCGACTCGGCGGCCACCAGCGTCTTGCCGCTGCCGACGTCACCCTGCAGTAGCCGGCTCATCGGTTGCGGGGCGGCCATGTCGCGGGCGATCTCGCCCAGCACGCGCTTCTGCGCGCCGGTAGGCTTAAACGGCAGCATGGCCTTGATCCTCTCGCGGACCTGATCCGTGAGCGCAAACTGAATGCCGCGAGCCTCGCGGGCCTTATTGCGTTTCAGCGCCAGGCCGCACTCGAGCCAGAAGAACTCTTCAAGGATCATGCGGACATGGGCCGGGGAGCGAAACGCATTGAGCAGGCGGATGTCGCTCTCTTCGGCCGGAAAGTGGATGCCCTGAATGGCAGCCCACCGCGTCGGCAGCTTCAGCTGCTCGCAGATGCGGGCGGGCAGCATATCTTCGACCGGCGCAATCGAATCAAGCACCCGCCGCATCAGCACGCGCATCAGCTTGGGGCTCACCTTCTGGGCGGCTTCGTAGATGGGGACGACCCGGCCGGTGTGCAGCGTGGCGTCGCCGTCTTCGTCGTCCTGCGAAAGAATCTCGAACTCCGGATTCTTCATCAGCAGTTCGCCGCGATAGGTATCGAACTCCACCTTCCCGTAGACGGCCAGCCGCATCCCTTCGGCCAGCACTTTCGACAGGTAGCCGCCGTTGAACCAGCGGGCGTTGAGCGCCATCCGGCCGGAGTCGCCCAGCGTGGCCTCAAACAAGCCGACGCGCCGATTCTTCAGCACCGGCAGGCTGGTGCCGCGGACATCAACGATCACAGTGGCCATCTCGCCGGGGGCCAGTTGGTCGATGCGTTTCAGGTTGGATCGGTCTTCGTAGCGAAAAGGGGGATAGTGCAGCAGGTCGGCCACGGTGACCAAACCCTTGGTCTCGAGCATCGCCGCCCGCTGCGGTCCCACCCCTTTCACGTATACGAGCGGGGTTTCAAGATTCACTTACGCTACAATTCCCAGTTATGAAGGCCTCTGCACTTTTTCTATTCTCCGCTATCGTCGGCATGGCTGCTGACCTGCGGGTGGGTATCGTCGGTACCGACACATCGCACGTGATTGCGTTCGTGAAGATCTTGAACGACCCGAAGAATCCCGACTATCAGCCCGGGGCCAAGATCGTGGCCGCCTACAAGGGCGGAAGCCAGGATCTGGAATCGAGCCGCAACCGCGTCGAAGGCTACGCGAAGGAATTGAAAGAGAAGTGGGGCGTGGAGATTCTCGAAAGCGTCGACGGCCGGGTGCACTTGGCGCAGGCCAAGGAGATCTTCAAGCATAAGAAGCCCGTCTTCATTGACAAGCCGCTGGCCGCCGACCGCGCCGATGCGCTGGCCATTGAGAAGTTGGCGAAAGCCAACGGCGTGAAATGGTTCACCTCGTCGAGCCTCCGTTGGAGCGACGGCATTCTGGACGCCAAGGACGCCAAAGCTGTCGTCGTTTGGGGCCCCGGACCGATCGACGCGACGCACAAGCTGGACATGACCTGGTACGGCATACACGCGGTCGAGATGCTCTACGCGATGATGGGCACCGGCTGCGTCGAAGTGACCCGCGTGGCTTCGGGCGATGACGTCGTGGTCGGCAAGTGGAAGGACGGCCGTACGGGCACGGTGCACTTGCTGCGGCCTTACGGCGATTTCGGCGCGATGCTGTTCAAAGAGAAGACGGTCGTGCAGGGCCCGGCCAAGGTGAAGGTGAACTACGCGCCGATGCTCGGCCAGATCGTCAAATTCTTCCAGACCGGCGAGTCCCCCGTGCCGATGGATCAGACGATGGAAATGTTCGCTTTCATGGAAGCCGCGCAGAAGAGTAAGGAGCAGGGCGGCAAGCCCGTAAAACTCCAATAATTCGCGGTAAACTTGGAAGTTATGCCAGGTTTGCTTGAAGGAAAGACGGCGCTCGTAGCGGGAGTCGCCAACCGCTGGTCCATTGCGTACTCGATTGCAGCGGCGTTTCGCCGGGAAGGCGCCACGCTGCTGCTCACCTATCAGGGGGAGCGGGTTCGCGGCCAAGTGGAGGAACTCGGCGCGGAATTGGGCGCCGCGAAGGTTCTCAACTGCGACGTGACGAACGACGCGGAACTCGAGGCCCTTGTCGCCATGCTGCAGGCTGAGTTCCCTAAGCTCGATGCCGTGGTGCACAGCATCGCGTTTGCCAATAAGGAAGACCTGAGCCGCCCGTTCAGCGAAACCTCGCGCGACGGCTACCTGCTCTCGCAGAACGTCAGCGCCTATTCGCTCGTGGCCATGAGCCGCGCCCTGTCGCCCCTGATGACCGACGGCGGCGCCATCATGACGCTCACCTACCTGGGTGCAACGCGGGTGGTCGAAAATTATAATGTGATGGGAGTCGCGAAGGCGGCGCTTGAAGCCTGCGTTCGCTATCTGGCCGCGGAGTTGGGCGCAAAGAATATCCGGGTGAACGCTATCAGCGCGGGACCCATCAAAACCGCTTCGGCGCGCGGCATCAAGGATTTCTCCAAAGTTCTCGACGGCGTGGCGCAGCACTCGCCGCTCAAGCGGAATTGCGACCCGGCGGAGGTAGGGGACACGGCCGTGTTCCTGGCTTCGCAACTGGGCCGCGGCGTAACGGGGAATACCATCTTCGTCGACGCCGGATTTCAAATCATGGGTCTTTAGTCGAACACTATGATCAAAGTCGAAGGCATATCCAAGCGATACCCGGGACACACCGCGGTAGACAACATTTCCTTCGAAGTCGAAAAAGGACAGATTGTTGGTTTTCTCGGCCCGAACGGGGCCGGGAAGACCACGACGATGCGCATCCTCACGTGCTTCATGCCGCCAACGTCGGGAACGGCGAATGTGGCCGGCTTTGATGTTCTCGAGAATCCGCTCGAAGTGAAGCGGCGCATCGGCTATCTGCCGGAGACGCCGCCTCTCTACCCCGAAATGGAAGTGGCGGAGTACCTGACGTTCGTCGGAAAGCTGAAGGGGCTGTCGGGCGACAACCTGAAGAAGCGGGTGGCCGAGGTCTCCGAGAAATGCAACGTTGCCGACGTGAGTCAGAAGCTGGTCAGCAAGCTTTCAAAGGGCTATAAGCAGCGCGTTGGGCTGGCGCAGGCGATCATCCACAATCCGGATGTGCTGATTCTGGACGAGCCCACCTCCGGCCTCGATCCCAAGCAGATTCACGAAACGCGGGATCTGATCAAGGGCCTGGCCGGGGAACACACCATCATCCTCAGCACGCACATCCTCCCCGAAGTGGAACAAATTTGCGAGCGCGTGGTGATCATCTCGAGCGGCAAGCTGGTGGCGACCGACACGATGGAGAGCCTGAAGAATCGGATGCACGGCTCGGCCGTCATCGGCGTGACGGTGGAGACGCCGTCCGAAAGCGGGCTCGTGCAGGAGAAGCTCGAACGCGTGGCTGGCGTGAGCCGCGTGATTCTGAAGGAGACGCTCGAAGGCGGGTTCGCCTTCGAAGTCGAGAGCCTACAGGGCCGCCGCGTGCAGGCCGATCTGGCCCGCGCTGTCGTCGAGGCCGGTTGGAATCTGACCGAGCTGCGGCCGGTGAGTCTGAGCTTGGAAGAGGTCTTCCTCCAATTGACCGCGACGGAGGCTTCCGCATGAGAAACATCCTGACCATTTGCCAAAAAGAGATCAAAAGCTACTTTGTTTCGCCGATCGCCTACGCGCTGATGGCGATCTACGCGATCGTGTCGGGATTCTTCACTTACGTGGCCGTCGGCTATTTCCTCGACCGTTCGATTGGCGCCGCGGCGGGCCGGGGCGGTCCGATGGATGTGAACGAATGGGTGATCCGGCCGGTGATCATGAACGTTGGCGTCATTTCGCTCTTTCTGATTCCGATGATCACCATGCGTCTGTTCGCCGAAGAGAAGCGGTCGGGCACGATTGAACTACTCATCACGTCGCCGATTCGCGACTATGAAATCGTCGTCGGCAAGTGGCTAGGCGCCCTGGCGATGTACGCCTGCATCCTCTCGCTCACGGCCTTGAACCTTGGCGTGCTCTTTATGTTTGGCAGCCCCGATTGGCGCCCGGTGGCCACCGGCTTCCTGGGTATGCTGCTGCAGGGCGGCTGCCTGCTATCAATTGGCGCATTTCTGTCGAACACCACGAAGAATCAGATCATGGCCGGGGCGATGACCTTTGGCGTCTCGCTGCTGATGTGGACATTCGATTGGTTCACTGGTTTCAAGTCCGACGCCTGGGCGAAGGTGCTCGCTTATCTTTCGCTCACCGCGCACTTTGAGCCCTTCTCGAAGGGTGTGATCGATTCTAAGGACGTCATCTTCTACGTCTCGGTGATCGTGTTGGGCTTGTTCCTCACGACGCGTTCGCTCGAGTCGCTGCGGTGGAGGGCATAATGGCGAGCCGTCAAGTTCGATATACCGCTTACGCCGGCACCTACATCATCGTCTTTGTGGCGATTCTCGCCGGCATCAATTTCCTGGCCAACCGCTACAACAAGTCGTTCGATACGACGACGAACAAGCGCTATTCCCTGTCCGATCAGACAGAGAAGGTGGTGAAGGGCCTACCCAACGAAGTGCGCATCACGGTCGTCGACAAGACTGAGCGCTTCATGGGTTCCCGCGACTTGCTTGACCGTTACGGGAACCTGTCGACCAAGCTGAAGATCGAGTACGTGGACCCGGAAAAGAGTCCGCAGCTCGCTCGCGCTTTGGGTGCCCGCAGCTTTGGCCAAGTGTTCGTAGAAAACGGCGCGAAGCGCGAAGAAGCCCGGGCGCTGACCGAAGAAGAGGTGACCGGCGCGATCATCCGCGCGCTAAAGACCGGCGAGCGTATGGTCTGCGCATTCTCGGGCGCCGGCGAATCGGGCTTTGACGAGATGACCGGCGATGGCATCGGCCTGGCCAAGGCATCGCTCGAGCGCTACAACTACAAGACGCAGGTGATCAAGCAGTTGCAGAAGGCCGAAGTGCCAGCCGAGTGCACGGCCATCCTGGTGGCCGGCCCGCGCTTCGATTATCCCGACGCGGTCATCGACGGCATCAAGGCCTATGTAGAGAAAGGCGGCCACGCGATGTTCCTCCTCGCGCCCGCGCTGAAGTCAGACAAGGACGATGGCGCCGTAAACGACAAGCTCGCTGCGCTGC
The DNA here is from genome assembly GCA_001464575.1 of Acidobacteria bacterium Ga0077553. Taxonomy (GTDB): domain Bacteria; phylum Acidobacteriota; class Terriglobia; order Bryobacterales; family Bryobacteraceae. The sequence goes on from LNFE01000213.1 coordinate 10,711, forward strand.
TCGATACCTGGGGCATCACCGTGAACAATGATGTCGCTATCGATGAGAGCGGCAGCGGCACCGACTCCGGCTTCAATAAGTTCGTCTTCGTGCTCGATAAATATGAGGCGCACCCGATTGTCCGGGAAATGCGCGACGTCGGCGTGGCCGTACCTCTCGTGCGAACCCTGGTGACGAAGGATAAAGCCGAAAAGCTGATTGCCACGCCGGAGCAGAGCTTCTCCACAAAAGAGCTCGACCTGAAGAAGCTGACCGGCGAGCCGCCCGTCGGTGCGAAGGGTCCGTTGACCGTCGCTGCGGCGACCTCTGTGGGCAAGTCGCGCATCGTGGTCTTCGGCTCCATTTCCTGGGCTACTAATTCGTTCTTCCGGTACCCGGGGAATCGCGATCTGTTCTTGAACGCGTTCAACTGGCTGTCGTCCGACGAGGAGCTGATCTCGATCCGCCCGAAAGATCCGGAGGATCGGCGGCTCGAAGTGAAGCCCGGCCAGGGCTGGATCTTCCCGTTTGCCAGTTTCTTCCCGCCGCTGCTAGTGATCATCGGCGGCGTGATGGTTTGGTTGCGCCGGAGGTAATCAGGATGCCCAATCGAGGATTGCTAGTCGCTGTCGTGCTGCTGGCGGTTTTGGCGGGCGGCATCTACTGGTCCAACCAGGAAGAGGAGAAGAAGGCCGGGGCTCCCGCTGCGGACGCTTCGCCGAAACTCTTGGAGATTCCGGAGGACCAGTTCAAACGGATTGAAGTCAAGCGTCGCGATGGGTCCGTGGCAGTGGTGGAACGCGAGCCAAGCGGTTGGAAGCTAACTGCCCCCAAGGCGTTGCCCGTGGACGCCCGCGCGGTGCAGGCCTTGGTGACGGCCTTGGCGCTGGTAGCATCGGATCGGGTTGTGGATGAAAAGCCGGCGGAGCTGATGCAGTACGGCTTCGCCTCGCCGCAACTGGAAGTCTCCATCAACCGGAAGGACGGAAAAACCCACAAGCTGCTCCTGGGCGAGGATTCGCCGCTCGGCACCTCCGTCTATGCCCAGGTGGCCGGCGATCCGCGGCTCTACACCGTCTCTACGGCCACGCGCGGAGCCCTCGACAAAGTGTGGCAGGACCTGCGCGATCGCCGGATGCTGACTTTCTACGACGCCAAGATCCGTGCCGTGGAGCTGAACGGTATCGCCTTCACCAAGTCCAGCGACCGCTGGACGATGACCAAACCGCAGCCCTGGCGCGCCGACAACTTCGCCGTCGAAGATCTCGTCCGCAAGCTGGGCGAAGCCAAGATGGAGGTCGTCCCCGAGGATGAGGAGCAGCAGTTTCCCGCGAAGTTTGCCGGCTCAGCACCCTACGCCATTGCAAAGACCACCGACGACCAGGGCACCCAGCAGCTCGAAGTGCGGAAAGACAAGGAAGGCAACTTCTACGCCAAGTCGACGGCGGTCGAAGGCTTCTTCCGGCTACCCGCCGAGGCCGTCGAAAGTTTTGCGAAGAAGGCCGAAGACTTCCGCGACCGGAAGCTGTTCGAGTTTGGCTTTGCCGAACCCGCCAAAGTGGAGATCAAGCACGGAGAGACCCTGCGCACGTTTGAAAAGGCGGGTGCGGAGTGGAAGTCCGGCGGGAAGAAGATCGACCCGGGTTCGGTGCAACAGATCGTGGATAAGCTCCGGGAGTTGGCCGCCACCGGCTTCGCCGCGAAAGGCGACGGCAAAGTGTCCGCCGAGTACGCAATCACGCTGGCCGGCAAGAGTCCGGAGAAGGTGACGGTCAGTCAGGCCGGCGAGAAGTTCTTCGCTAGCCGTCCCGGCGATGCTACCGTCTACGAACTCGACGGCAAAGTGGTCGATGAGCTGCGGCAGCTTGCGGCGGATGCGAAGACGCTGCCATGAACGCGCTGCAGACGGACCTCTATCAACTGACGATGGCCGCCGGGTACTTCTCGGCCGGCAAGCATCGCGAAGTGGCGACGTTTGAACTGTTCGTCCGGCGGCTGCCCTACAACCGGAACTACTATTTGGCCGCGGGGTTGCAGCAGGCCGTCGAGTATCTGTTGAACCTGCGCTTCACCGCGGACGAGATCGCCTGGCTCCGCGGGTTGCCGCAATTCGCCAACGTGGCGCCCGAGTTTTTCGACTACCTCGCCGGCCTGCGCTTCACGGGCGACGTGTTCGGCATGAGGGAGGGCACGCCCGTATTTCCGAACGAACCCATCCTCACGGTGCGCGCTCCGTTGATCGAGGCGCAACTCGTCGAAACCTATCTGCTCGCCACCATCGGCTTCCAAACGCTGATCGCGACCAAGGCCACGCGGATCGTCGAGGCTGCCGCCCAGGCCTCCGTCGTCGAATTCGGCACGCGCCGGGCGCACGGCCCGGAGTCCGGCATGCTGGCCGCTCGCGCGGCCTACATCGGCGGGTGCATCGGGTCGAGCAACGTGGAAGCCGGCTTTCGCTACGGCATCCCGGTGTACGGCACCTCGGCCCACTCCTGGGTGATGAGCTTTGCGAGCGAGACCGAGAGTTTCCGCCAGCTGCAGCAGTTGCTCGGCGAAGGCACCATCTACCTGATCGATAGCTACGACACGCTGGAGGGCGCCCGGAAGGCGATTGCGCTGGGGCGTCCCATGGCCGGCGTACGCCTCGATAGCGGCAATCTGTTTGAGCTTTCGCGTGGCGTACGGTCGATCCTGAACGAAGCCGGATTTCACGACGTGAAGATCATGGCCACCAGTGACCTGAACGAGTACCGGATTCTGGAATTGACGGCCGCCGCCGCGCCCATTGACCTATACGGCGTCGGCACCGATCTCGCCACCTCGGCCGACAGCCCCAGCCTGGGCGCGGTCTACAAGCTGGTCGAACTCGAAACGGATGGCGTGAAGCGCTACACGGCCAAGTACAGTGAAGAGAAGCATACGCGCCCCGGAGCCAAGCAGGTCTTCCGCTTTCGGAATCGCGACCTGATCAGTTGCGAGTGGGAGTGCCCGCCCGGCGATGAGCCCGTCGAAGCGTTGCTGCGGCCGGTGATGGTGCAAGGGCAGCTGCTGGAGCCGCTGCCTGACGCCTATCAGGCGCGCAAGACGGCCCAGGAGAACATCAAGCGGTTGCCCCACGCCCTCCGGAGCCTGTACGCTCCCGAAGAGCATCCGTGGCGCGTTGAATACTCGCCCGAACTGCTGGCGCTCGACGCCCGCGTGAAGCAGAGCTTGCGAGGAGCGGCCCGATGAACACGGTATTCTTTGACGTCGATACGCAGTTGGATTTTCTCTATCCCGCGGGCGCGCTGTACGTGCCGGGCGCCGAAGCGATCGTCCCGGTCCTCGGTCGCCTGACCACCTACGCCGTCACCCACGGCATCCCGATCGTGTCGACAATGGACGCGCACACCGGCGCCGACCCCGAATTCGCCGCTTGGCCGCACCACTGCGTGGCCGGCTGCCTGGGACAGCGGAAGCCCGAAGTGACGCTGGCCGGCAGCCGGGGACCGCAGCACTTCATCCCCAAACAACACGTCGACTGCTTCACCAGCGCCGCGCTGCTGCCGCTTCTCGCCGAGCTTCAGGCTGACCACTACGTGGTCTACGGCGTCGTCACCGAGGTCTGCGTCCGCCACGCTCTCCGCGGACTGCTGGCGACCGGCAAGCGGGTGACCGTGCTTGCCGATGCCATTAAAGAGTTGAGCGCGGCGGCCGCGCAGGAAACGTTGGCGGAGTTGACCGCCGCCGGTGGCGCCATTGGCGCCAGCACGGACTACTGAGGCGGCTGCGGGTCCACCGGAAGCTCCAGTTTCTTGGCTTCGCGGTAGAGGCGGTCGAGGTCGTAGTAGGTGCGTGCCTTCTCCGAGAAGACGTGAACCACCAGATCGCCGTAGTCCATCAAAATCCATTCGCCGGTCTGATAGCCTTCAATGTTCACCGGGCGCTCCCCGGCTTCCGTCTTCAGAACGCTTTCGATTTCGTCGGCAATCGCCTGATTCTGCCGATTGTTCCGGCCATGGCAGATGAGAAACGTGTCGGCCATGGTGGTGACGCCCCGCAAATCGAGAGCGACTAAATCAACGGCTTGTTTGTCCTGCGCCGCCTGGGCTGCCAGGAACCAGGTTGGACTCACGTCCGCCGTTTCCTCCTGAACCAAAACCTCTTCCCCCAAAACCACGGCGGCTTCGGTGTCCACGCTCACGGGTGGTTTCCGCGTTACTTTTGCCTGCAAATCGACTCCTGTCGGTATCGTACTACACTACTAGTATCGTGCATTTTCGGCGAATCGTGGCCATCGGTTTGGCGTTTGGGATCAGTCTGCTTGCGGCGGAATCGGCGGCAGTCGAGCGTGCCCGTGCTCGCCTGGCCAATTTGAAGGAGCTATTCGCGGCCGGAGCGGTCTCCGCCCGGCAGGTGGAGCAGGCCGAATTGGCTGTAAAACAGGCCCTGGATGACGAAAAGATCGATGCGGCCGTCTATGGCGAACTCGCCGTCGAGGAGTTGACCGAAGAGCAGGCCGTCGCCATGACCACCGCCGCGAAGCGCCGCTTGGCGCGCGAACAGGCGAAGCTGGCGGAAGCGGCCAAGCTGGTCAGCGCCGGCGTCACGCCGCGGTCGTCGCTGTTGCCGTACGAAGACGAGGTCGAAAGCGCCCGCCGCATGCTCTCCTCTGCCGAAGAGCGCGCCCGTACCGTCAACGAACTAATCGCGCAGATTCGCGTCGAAGAGGCCGAAGCCGGTCAACCCGAAGAGGGACCGATCCAAGGGCCGATGTCGGTGGTGACGCGGTTCACGGGTGGCATGAGGTTTAGCCTGGCCAGCGATTTCAAAAAGATTCTACTGGCCTACGAGAAGCAGTTCGATCGTAAGCTACCCATCAGCGCCAAGGGCCAAACCGCGCTGCATCGCACCATGGGATTTGACCATCGCGACCGCGTCGATATCGCCCTCAATCCGGATGACCCCGAAGGCCGCTGGCTCACCGCCTACCTCGAAAAGGCAATGATCCCCTTTTTTGCCTTTCGCTCTTCCATCCGCGGCCAGGCCACGGCCCCGCACATTCACATCGGCCCCCCCAGCTTGCGCCTCCGTAGCTTCGACTAGCATGAAGAACCCGCAAACCACCGTCCTCTTTTCCGACGAACAGATTCAAGCCCGCGTCCGCGAACTCGGCGCCGCGATTACGAAGGACTATCCCACCGGCGAGTTGATCGTCGTGGGAATTTTGAAGGGCGCCTTCCTGTTCGTCGCCGATCTGGTGCGATCGATCGAACGGCCGTTAAAGGTCGATTTCATGGGAATTTCCAGCTACGGCCGAGGCACCATCTCCTCGGGCGAAGTCAAGGTCACCAAAGACCTCGACATGCAAATCGAAGGCGCCCACGTGTTGATCGTCGAAGACATCGTCGACACCGGCGTAACGCTCAGCTACTTGATCGAAGTCCTGAAACAGCGAAAGCCACAATCCATTCAGATTGCGGCTTTGCTGGATAAACCGGAACGGCGGCGCCGGGAGGTGCCGGTGGCTTACCGCGGCTTCTCCATTCCCGATGCTTTCGTGGTGGGTTACGGCCTCGACTTTGATGAAAACTATCGAGGCCTAAAGGATATCTGCGTCCTCAGCGAAGGCGCTTAAACCTTCGGCTTCGGCGGGGGCAGCTCGCGCGCTTCGCACACGCTCATGAAGCCGTCCTTGCCGTGCGTGCCGTCACAGAACGGCTTGTTCACGCTCAAACCGCAGCGGCACAGGCCGATGGCCGTGCGACCGCCGAGCCCGAACTCATTGCCCGCTGCGTCGACGATGGTGAAATCGCCTTCGATCCGAATCGGACCATTGTTGAAAATTGTGACTTTGGTTGCCATGCGTTGCTTACAATGATGCCATGGGTCGATGCCTGTTTGCGCTGTGGGTAGCCGCTAGTCTGGCGGCGCAACCGCTGACGCCCGAGACGATCCTGCTCGGCCGCACCCGCTACCACATGGTAGAAACGCTGCGGCGGATTCCGAACTACACGTGCCTCGAAACCATCGAACGCAGCGTTCGGCAGCCGCGTTCGAAGCGCGCGACACTGGTGGACGCCTTGCGGCTCGAAGTGGCCGTCGTCGATGGGAAAGAGCTCTTCTCCTGGCCCGGCGAGCGGCAGTTTAAGGAGCGCGACCTGCGCGAACTCGCCCCCGGCGGCGCCATCGGCAACGGGAACTTCGCCCTGCACGCCAAGTCGGTCTTCGGCGGCGGCTACGTGAAATTCACCTTTCGCGGCAAGGAGCAGCGAGAGGGCAGGGAAGTGGCGCGGTTCGACTACGACGTGCCGCAACAGTTCAGCGGCTACCAGATTCGCGTCGGCGATGCTTCGGCCGTCGTGCCGTATCACGGTCAGGTGGTCGTGGACGCGAACACCCTGGACGTGATCGACCTCGAAGTAATCGCTGATGACCTGCCCCCTCATTTGAAGCTACAGCGGGCCACTGATTTCATGCACTACAGCCGGCAACGGATCGGGGAGGCGGACCACCTGCTGCCCGTCTCGTCCGAGATGACGATGGTCGGCCTCGACGGCGCCGAAAGCCGCAATAAGGTCACCTTCTCCGGCTGCCGGCAGTACTCTGGCGAATCGGTGGTTCG
>LNFE01000214.1 GCA_001464575.1 Acidobacteria bacterium Ga0077553
AAAAAGGGTTTCGAGGCCGTTTTGGTATGTACGTTCCGCCGGTACTGAAACGGCTCGGGTTGGCGGAAGTGGAAGAGAACCCGCGCAACAACCGGATGCGGGCGCTATAGCTTCCCGTAAAGCGCCAACAACCGCGCCCACGCCTTCTCGGCGTTCGGCTCGTTGTACACTCGCGAATCCGGCGGGCACCAGCCATGGGCGGAGTCGGCATACACTTCGATTTCGGCCGCCAGCTTCGCCTCGGCGAACGTTGCCTTCAAGACTTCCTTATCTTTCGGAGCGCGCTCATCATCGTTGGCGGCAATCGCCACCAGAAACTGCGCCTTCGTCTTCGCCGCCTGCAGATGCGGACTCGTGGGCGAATCAGCGCGCACCAAGCCACCACCATGGAACGAAGCCACCGCCCCAACGCGATCCGGCACCGCCGCTGCAGTACGGAATGCCATCGGCCCGCCCATGCAGTAGCCCTGCGTCCCCATCTTCCGGTTCTTGGCGACTGAAGGCTGTTTATCCAGCCAACCGATGAACGCCTTCGCGTCGGTCATGTGCGTCGTCTCGTTGAGTGCGGACGCCATCGGCCGCATCTCTTCAATCGACTTCGGCGTGTAGGCTGAGGGAGCCGGGGCCTTCGCACTGCGGTAGAACTGGTTCACCACCAGCACCGAGTAGCCAGACTCCGCCAGCCGCTTCCCCATCTGCCGGAACGCCGGGCGCAGCCCGAAAATGTCCGGCCAGATCAGAACGCCCGGCGCCGTGCCGCTCGACGGGTGGACGAAATAAGCGTCCGCCGTTCCGTCCGCGGTCGTCACGGTGACGTCCGATTCGCTGACGGCGGCGGCGTTGGCCACCTGCGGCAGTAACATCGAAACGCCCGCCCCGAGCAGAACCCCAAACTGCATCCGCGTCACCAGCCCGCGTGCTTCAAACGCCAGCCGGTCTTCTTCAAAATGATCTTGGTCGCACATGGATCAGAGTGTAGCAATCCGCCGCGCTGGGATAGCATAGACCCGTGATTACCCGGCTTTGCTTCCTCCTCGGATTCGCTCTCCATGGCGCCGCCAGCGCGGACCCCACCCAGGACGCCAACCGCGTGCTCGGCAGCCTCATCAACGTCTCCGGCCCCGAGGTGAAGGGCGCCCACGATGCCGAGTTCGTCCTCATCGGCCATCACGCCTACATCGTTTCGATGGCCAACGACGTCCAGCCCGGCGAAAACGCGGAGTGGCCGTTTGTCTACTGCACCCTCTCCGTGGTCGACCTGAAGACCATGCAGGTCGTCAAACGAGTCCCCATGGCCAAGGGTGGCCAGGCCTTTCAAAACGCCACCTTGCCGGAGGGCGCCTGCTTCGTCCCCCGGATCATTCAAAAAGACCGGAACACGGTGCGGACCTTTTTCGCGAGCGAAGCCCCGGGCAAGCGGGAGGCGCAGTCGTACTACCTGGACTTCGACATCCGGAAGCTCGCCTTCTCGAACCGCTTGGAGAAGCTGAAGATCCGGACACGCGCCGGCGTCTTCCCCATGCAACCGAAGCGGTTCTACGAGGATGCGGTCGCCGCCCAGGGTTTCCGCCGCGAGCCCAAGGATTTCGGGCTCTACACCATTGACTCGTTTAAGCAGTTCAACGGCCAGACCTACGTGGTCATGAACAACTATCCCGGCGGGCAGAACGGGCTGGCGATTCTGAACAAGAAGCGCGATACGTTCACGGTGGTTGGCCACTTCAACCCCGCGGGCCCGGAGCGATTAACCGAAGCCGCGGTGAACCGTCTGCCGGACGGCACTTGGCTCGCCATCTGCCGCCAGGACGGCGGAACGGCTAACTACATGTTTTCGACCAGCCCCGACGGCAGGACATGGTCGGCTCCTGCCTATCGGGACATCGTGCCGAACGGAGGCAGTTCGAAGCCCAACTTCGAGAAATTCAACGGCCTCTACTATCTGGGTTGGCAGGAGTCCACCCGCGTGAACGGAGTCTCCCGCTCCGTGTTCAACATCGATGTATCGCCCGACGGCATCGCGTGGCAGCGCAAGTACCGCTTCGCCACGGACAAGTCGTTTCAATACGCCTCATTCCATCAGCACGAAGGGACGATCTATTTCACCGTCACCCAAGGCGATTCCTCACCCAGCCGCAAGGAGCGGATTATGTTCGGCAAGCTCGAATAACGATTCCTCCGGCTACCGCCCCTGATGGAAGGCGTAGAAGAACAAAGTGACGCCGAGGCTCGCGAGCAGCCAAACCAGGGAGCGAAGGAACGCCAACAAGGGCACCACCTCTCCGAGAAAGCCGGTCGTCGATTGCAGGAAGTCAGCGGCCAGCACCAGGGTCAACAGCAGGTTGCCGATCAGCGCAAACAAAGCGGCGTTCTTGAGAGTCATGGTTGCAGTATGGGCGCACCCGGCAAGGGGCGCAAGGGCGGACGCTTAAACCCGCTCAAACGTCAGCCGCAAAAACGACCGTGGCCGGAACTCGAAGCGCAGCGGCCCGCGGTCGGCCTGCTCGGGCTCAAACCAGAGGCGAAAGCTCGACAACTCCTTCTGCGCCTCATCCTGAATGCGGCCCTCCAGTTCCGTCACCCCGGCCTCCGCGCATCGCTTCCGGGTCGTCTTCAAGTGATGGATCTTCCCGTTATGGACGAAGCGGCTCGCGCAGGAGCCCGTCGTGTCTTTCATCGCGCGGCTCACCGCATAAAGAAATGGACTGCAGGGCGAGTCGTTCGTCTCCACGTTGCTAGTCCGGGACTCGGCGCTAGAAGCGACGGCCAATCGAGCCCGAATTTCCGCCGTCAACGCCTCGCGTTTGCCCCAATCCCCGCCCGCCACGTCTCCAATCTTCAGCAGGAGATTCGAAGCTCTTCCCTTCTCAATCCGTCCCTGAATCGCCGTAAATGAGCTGGTGCCGTTGGTCTCCAGCGCCGCGCGCGCCTCCCGTAAATCCTTTTCGTTCGAGGCAGTCATGAAGCCGAAGTACTGCGCCGATTCCAACAGCTCCCCGGACTCGACAATCCGCTCCTCAAATACGCCCAGGCGGTTGAGCCCCGCCGCCCGCGCCGGAATTGAACCCGCGCCGAACTCGAGCCACAGTTGCCGTTTGCCTCCCTCCCAGCTCTCCGACACCCGGAAGTAGCCACTCCCCACATTGTCCCGATGCAACAACGGCATCGATAGCATCAGCACGGTCGCCCGCGCCCGGTATTGGCATCCATAGGCCCGCACCTCCGGGCTCCGGGCCGCCATCACCGGGGCGGCCATCAGCCCCGCCAGCCGCAAAAAGGATCGACGCAGCATCGACATCACTCTCCTCCCTACTCCGTAAACGATCGTTTCGAAAAGAACGCCGGATCCAAGGAATAGCTACCCGCGCGGGAAACCCGGGCGTGCAGCTCCCCATACAAACGCAGGTACTGTTTTGCCGCCAGCGGCCACGCGCAGTTGGCCGCGGTCCGCTGTGCCGCTTCCCTCCGCCGGTCCCGCTCCGCCGGATCGGCAAAGGCGCTCTGCACGGTGCCCGCAAACGCCTCGGGGGTTGCGGGCGCCAGCCAGGCGTTGTCCTTGTTCGCGTAGGTGACGACGCCCCCCGTGTTCGGAGCCACCAGCGGCACCCCGGCTGCCATCGCCTCGAGCGGCGCGATTCCAAACGGCTCGGTCGGGTTCGGATGCACAAAGGCGTCGCAGCACTTCATCAACCGGGCCAGCTCCCGGGCGTCCTGACGGTGTCCCAAGAAGTGGACCAACCCCGGCGCTTTCCGCTCCGCCTCCCGCTCCAACGGAGCCTTTCCGTCGCCGCCGCCCACCATCAGCAAACGGTAGCTGCCGGCCGCGCTCTCGTCCAGCAACTGCATCATCGAAAAGAGCAAAGGAATGTTCTTCTCCGGCGCCATCCGTCCCGCATAGAGCAATAGGCGGGTCGATTCGTCGCCCCCGCACCGGACGAGCAGCTCTCGCCGCAACTCCTCGTCGCGCTCGTGGCCGCTGAAGGTTCCGACGTTCACCCCCATCGGACCAATCCACACGCCGCGATCCACCTTGTGCCCATCCGAGACCGCCCGTAATTCGTCGGCCACAAAAGAACTGACGGCGATATGGTGATCCGCCATGGGGAAGTAGAGCCAGCGCAGATACGTCTGCGTCCAGCGGGCCATCAGCATCCAGTCGCTCGTGTAGCTCCGAAAAGTGTCTTCGAGCCGCTCGCAGCTTAACCCCACCACCGTCGGACGCACCCGGATGCCAGGCAACAGCCCCACCCGCAGCAATCCGCCCACGTAGTTCATCGTGAACTTATCGCAGACCTCAATCAGGTCCGGCTCTTCGTCGAGCAGGATGCGATGGATCGCCCCTCCCGGTAAGGCTCGATGCGGATATAGGATCCGGTAACTCGGGCTAAAAGGCGCGCGGGGAGCCGCGACATGATAGATCCGGCCCCACTGGCCCACCTGCTCCACCCGGCTCTCCGCCGACGGAACCACGACACGCATCTGATGTCCCTGCTCGTTGGCCGCCTGCAGCAGGGCCAGATAGAAGGTGCGAATCCCGCCCGAAGTCGGGTGCCAACTGTTGGTGATGTGCAGCGTCTTCATGTCGGAATCCGCTCCCGGCGGAAGATGGTCGGCAGCAAGCGCAAATCGGTCAGCAAGCTGTGCTGCCCCTGGCCGGTCACCAGAACGCCCCGCCGCATCGCGTGAAGGTTGAAGAGTGTCGAGATGGTCGTGAAGCAACAGGAGGCGCCGATGCTCGCCCACAGATTCGGGGTGCCCCGCAACCAGTGCACCGCCAACTCCAAGCCGTGGCTCACCGTGATCAGCACCACCGTGGCCGTCACCATCCCCTTCCACCGGGGTTCCACGTGCCGGAACGACTGCGTCAACGCCCCATAGAAACCGGCGGAAACCGAGCGATAGGCAAACTCGGCCGCCATCGCCCCCAAAGCGGCATCCCAGCCCGCTCCGAAGTTAATCGCAAAGAAGAGAGAGGATCGACAAAGGGAACTGTAAAGAGCCGACTTCCAGTTCCATCGCCGTACGAGTAACTCGCCCGGATTCCGGAGCAAGCCGCGAAACACTTGATCGACTGTATTCATAAAACAAACTGGAGGGAATTTGTTCTAGATGAGAGTACAGCCGGAGTTGCGTAAATTCGATGGCGATGCGGTAAACATCTGGTGAAAGCCACAATTTCCCGCGGCGCCGTCGCACTTGCCTAGGAGTGCTCCCGCATCACTGTGCATCGGGATAGCCGTCCTCTCCCGAAAAATCACCGTCACCAAATCGTAGTTAGCCGCTCAACGAATATTCATCAGCGGCTGGTACTCTCTCGCTACCGAGTTGTATCGCTTGCCAACGAGTACAACCTCCCCGCGAATCAGGAGTCCCTATGCGCCTCGCCCTAGCTGCCCTTCTCTTGCCCGCCGCCCTTCTGGCCCAGTTTGACCAAGGCCAAATCGCGGGCCTCGTCCGCGATTCGTCGGAAGCCGTCGTCTCCGGCGCGTCCGTCACCGTCCAAAGCCTCCAAAACCGGGCCAAGCAGACCATCACCTCCTCCCCCGAAGGCAGTTTCGTCTTCGCCTCCCTCCCCGTCGGCCTGTACGAGGTCGCCGTCGAAGCCCCGGGCTTCAAGCGCTACGTCGAAACCAAG
>LNFE01000215.1 GCA_001464575.1 Acidobacteria bacterium Ga0077553
TCAATCGTTGGCGGCACGGAATCACCGATTTGCAAGTTTACACTACCACCATCCACCGCAAATCCATGGATAGTTACCGAATCCCCCGGTGAACACGTCGGCAATAAGATCTCGCTAGCAGGGCCCAGGAGCCGCGCTGGAGCATCGGCAAGGCTCAGGTAAACCTGATCGGGGAGCAACTCGATAATCGAGTACCGTTCGTTTTCCCACTTGACGGCGCCAGCCAGTTCCCTGACCCGAGGGTAATTTTTGTCTTCTACCGCATACTTGATGCCTTGGGCTAGCCCAGAACTGATTGGCGTCTCGGGTACTAGGACCTTGCGAGGGTAGAGCAGAAGCAGCGGGGTAATGTACCGCACCCGGGCCACGTCGCTGACTGAAAGGACGGCTGCCCCAGGAGGAACGATCCGATTGACCGCTTCGACGAAATCCATGTCAGTGACCGTAGGATGGGTCCCGTAGCGGGGAGAATTCACATGCAACGATGTCCTGGGAAAGCCATTCAAAAAGTGCACTCCTTGGCCGAGGATGGTGATTATAAGGCAACCTGCAGTGAAATTAACTACTCCTCTGAATCGAGAGGGTGAGTGAGAGACACCCAACGCGATAGCCAAGCCAGCTATCGGGAGAATGTACTGCGTCAGCTTAAATAAACCCCAGGTTCTGAATTGAGGAATATCGAAACTGAACTGGATGTACGCTCCAAGAAAAACCGCGAGCGCGAGCGTAATGGGCAAGATTACGCGCCCAGCGCGCCCACACCGGCGCAGGCCATAGAAGAGAAGGCTAGCTGCTACACCTAAGCTTATGAGCACGATGGCTTGAAGGGCGGAATGCCAAGGGTGACGCTCGAAGTGGCTTATCATTTCCGCTGTAGGCGGTAGTGGAAGTATTCCTAGCCAAGAGCCGAAAAGATAATCGATGCGGCCTACCGCCTGCTCGGCTCCTCCTGTCCGCCTGGCTAATTCAACCTGGAGCAGCATTCCTAAGACGCCGCGATATATTCCGATCGGGCTAAAGAGAACAGTGCATAAACTCATGATTCCGGCGCCCATCAATATGTTTTTCCAACGGCCTGGGCGGAGCCGTGCCACAGCAACTAGCGACAGTCCCATAGTGGCTCCGGTGAGAGGTATCAGTTCGTTGTAGGCCACAAACAGTCCACAAAGAAAGACTCCCAGCAATCCGCCCAGGGCAAGTTTCGACTTGCGGCTCCAAAGCAATGGACAGATCGCCATTAACGAGATCATCATGCTCATTCCAACGAGCTGAGGCATAAAAGCAGCCAATCCCACCCAGTGGACACTAGGATGAACGGCCCAAAGCAGGCCCAAAGAAATGGCAGGTGTTCGGCCCAGGCGTAGCATATAGGCGAATACGAAGACCGAACAGGCCACTAGTCCTATCAGACATCCGCAGAAAACATTAAAGTTATGGATCGCCCTGAGATTAGCTACGACGCTGCTGCTTGCCAGGAGATGCGAGGGGCCATAGCGGAAGTTTGCAGTTTCGTAGAGGTCAGTGGCTATAAAGTGTTGCGGATATTCTGTCGCTGCGGCAGTATAACCATACCCATAGTCAGCGAGTATGTCGGAATGACTGACATAGGTTAACCAATCGCCATTTTCTGCGGGTGCTGTGGTTATTATGCCTTCCTTCACTAAGGGCCAGGTCTGAGCGGCCACCCCAAGTGTCACCGCCGCCACTACAATCAACGAGGCTCGTGCTGTCTTTAGGAATTCGATAGTGTGGCGCTGGCGCCACAAAAGGGGCACGAGTGCAATCCCGAGTGCTATGTACCATCCTGTGCGGACGCTGATTCCGAGGTAGCTCAGGTTGAGTACAAGTATCATGTGCGTCGCCATGCCGCCGACTGCGGTCAATGGCCAATGGAGCTTCCTGCTCACAAGCCGCGGCAGCAAGAATACGGCAATCCATAGACCGCTGGCAATCCAAAGAGCGAGCCAGAGTGCTGCCATGCGAGCGATTTCGATAACTACGGTCATTGTATGGCTCCTATTAGATCGATACTATGCCATCGAGCTGAAATGCTCCGGCAAGAACGGTCCACCCGCCCAATCCGAATGACAGGGTTGTGGCCAGGGCCTCCAGGGACAGTAAGGGGCGCACGTCTTGACGTCATTGTTGTCTGGTGGCATTTCCAACCGTTTCGGCTTTTCGCGAAGAGAATAGGGGACCGGTTCGGTCATCGTCCCGGTCCCACGTTGACGAAGGCGGCAGCCTTCGGCCGCGCATTTTCGCAGTTGGATGGGAGCCTCCTCCCATGGCTTGATGGAAGGGAAGGTCTTCGGGTGGACCGACTGATACGCTTTGGTTTCGATGGCACTCGAATGGTTGATCAGGACCTCTCCAGTCACTTCTAGCCGCTGAAGTGTAGCCTCGCCACTCCGGCTGCGGAAGAGAAAATACTGCAACCCTGCCACCGAACTGGTCTGTCGTGGCCCGCATGCTAAGTAGGCTCTTCGGACCTGAATGGAAGTCCGCTGAGCACTAAGACTGGCGGCATGGATAGAAGCCAACGGCCCGCCAGCCAATACGGTTTTGCGCAGCTCTTTGCGCCGCTGGCCGAGAAGCCAAGCAATGCGCGGCGCCGTTGCGGGGTCCGTGAAAGGGGGTCCGACGAAAAGGTAGATGGTGAAACTTTGTCTCATCCATCCTTTCGGGATGAACTGAGAAGGACACCGTGACTCGCCGACTCTGCGGACCTGACGGAGGGCGGTGAGGGCCTGATTAATGCGAATCACCGTGCGGACGGCGAAAGCGGAGTTCGGTCGCCAGAGCTTTGCAAGGAGGAACCTTCCCGTCCGGAGCCTAATGACCACAGCGCAGATGTACCTCGGCAATGCGAAGCTGTCTGGACACCGGTGGAGAGTGCCTTGAACACGATCCGCCGCAAGCACAAGGGTTACCCCGCAAAGAGCCAGCACTCCAGGGATAGCCTTGCTGCCGAACGACCAACCGGAAGCAATGAGAAGGCCCCTCATGACCCCACCTTGGCACGCCCCAGCGGCTATCCAGGCTGACGTGTCCGCAAAATCCGCATCAGCATGGCCGGTAGCTGCCAAAGCTGGGGTGAGGAATACAGCAGGGCGCATAGTCTCTCATGATAGACCGTTCCCTGCCGCATTCAGTGATTCAGCGTGCAGCGGGCTATTTGACCCGTTTCGCCGTAAACTCCCGCGGCTCGCCCCGGCCCCCGGCGCGCTTCAGTTTCATCTCGTCGCCCGCCACCGTGCCCGTGAACGTCCACTTCATCTGGTTGCCGTTCATCTCGCGCGTCATCGTGAACGAAACGTTGTCGCCGTCCACCTTGCCATCCGCAATCGGGGCCGGCTCGCCCATCCCTTCCACCGTTCCCGTCAAAGCCGCGCCGTCAGCCTTGAGCTTAAAAATCTGTTCCCGGGTTTCCCCGCCGCGGCCGGGCACCTGCGCCGACCACTTTCCTGTCACATCTGCGGCCACCAGGGAGGCGGCCATTAGCGTAAACGCTACGAGGAGTTGTTTGACCATGCCTCCAAGACGACGGATACTAAGGCGATGTTTCGCGCTGCCCAATATTTAAGTGACAGAAAAATTTCCGTCGCCCCCTGCCTCCCCATTCCCCCCTCCCCCGGCGAGGTCCAAATCCAGGTCTCCCACTGCGGCATCTGCGGCACCGACCTCCACCTCTTCCATGGCAACATGGACCACCGGGTCACCCTCCCCCAAGTCATCGGCCACGAAAGCTCCGGCACCATCACCGCCCTCGGCGAAGGCGTCGCCGATTGGGCCCTCGGCGATCGCGTCACCGTCCGCCCCCTCGCGCCGTGCGGCAACTGCCCCACGTGCCTCCGCGGCCACTCCCACGTCTGTCCCAAACTCAAGTTCATCGGCATCGACGCTCCCGGCGCAATGCAAGGCCTGTGGACCATTCCCGCCCACACGCTGCATGCCCTGCCGGATGATCTTTCGCTCCTCGACGCCGCGCTGATCGAGCCCATCGCCGTCGCCTGCCATGACGTCCGCCTCGGCCGCGTCGTGCCTGGCGAGTTCGCCGTCGTCATTGGCGGCGGCCCCATCGGCGCGCTCGTCGCTCTGGTCGCCCGGCAGCATGGCGCCCGTGTCGTCGTCACTGAAATCAACCCGTTCCGCATCCGGCTCCTGCGCGAAATGGGCCTTGAAATCCTCGACCCGCGCACGACCGACGTACCGGCCTATATCGCCGCCGAGACCGGCAACGACGGTGCGGACGTCGTCTTCGAAGTCTCGGGCTCGGCGCCGGGCGCGGAGCTGATGACGAAGCTCGGCCGGGTGCGGGCGCGCATTGTGATTGTCGCCGTCTTCCCCAAGCCGGTGCCGGTGGACCTGCACAAGATGTTTTGGAAAGAGCAGGAGATGATCGGCACGCGGGTTTATGAAGCCGTGGACTTTGACGAAGCCATTGCGTTACTGGCCGCGGGCGTCGTGCCGTTCCGCAAGCTGATCACCAACATCTACCCGCTCGACGATGTGCAGAAGGGCTTGCTCGAAATGGAGCAGGGCGCCGACGTGATGAAGATCCTGGTTGACTGCTCTTCGTAAGTCGATATAATCGCCCCACGTATGGGCACCCGTTACCTATTCCTTCTTCTGCTCGCCGCCACTAGTGCGTTGGCCCAGAATGCCACGCAGGCCGGTAAGTTTCATGTTGAACATCCGACGTTGCTGAACCTGGGTTTTGAATGGCCCATCACCGGCGACGCCAATCGCAACGCGGCCGTCTCGGTCGAATATCGGCCCGTCGGCGAAGCAACTTGGAAGAAGGGCATGCCCCTCGTGCGCGTTGGCGGGGAGACCGTTTACCGCCGCAAAGAAAACCTGGAGTACTCCGTCCCGCACGGATTCGCCGGCAGCATTCTGAACCTCACGCCGGGCACCGAATACGAGTGCCGCTTCGTGATGACGGACCCCGACGGCGTCAGCGGGCAGACTACTCAAGTCGTAAAGGTGCGGACGCGCACCGAGCCCAAGCCTTACGCAGGCGGCCGCACGCTGCACGTCTACCCGCCGGACTACTTCGGGCCGCGGCAGCAACCGGCCTTTACCGGCATTCTGCAGGCCTACTACGGCGCGGGGCTGGGCGATTGGTCCGTCGTGTGGGAACGGCGCGCGCAGCCGGGCGATACTCTGCTGCTGCATAGCGGGCTGTACCGGCCGGAGCGCCTCGACTACGTCGACCCGATGATGACGCCGTTTGATGGATCGATGTCGCTCACCCTGAAGGGCACCGCGGAGAAGCCGATCACCATCAAGGCCGCGGGCGACGGCGAGGTGATCCTCGACGGCGACAACAACCATCGGCTGTTCGACGTGATGGCCTCGCACCATCACATCTTCGAAGGGCTGACCTTCCGCAATACCGACGTGGCGATCTTCGCCGGACAGAAAGAGGTGACCGGCGCTGTGGGCCTGACCGTGAAGAACTGCCGGTTTGAGAATATCGGCTTCGGGGTGTGGACGGAGTTCGCCGGGTCGAACGATTTCTACATTGCCGACAACCTGTTCATTGGCCGCGACGATCGCTTCCGCCTGATTGGTTGGGGCGGCCGCCAGCGCGAACCGGGAGGCAACCAGTGGGTGGAGCCGCCGTTTAAATCGCACCGGATGGTGAGCTACTACGCCGTAAAGGTGTATGGCCAGGGCCATGTGATTGCGCATAACGCGATCGCGTACTTCCATGATGCGATCGCCATTTCCACCTACGGCACGCCGCCGACGGACCCGGACATGCGGGCTTCCGCCATCGACATCTACAACAACGACATGCACCTGTTCAACGACGACTACATCGAAACCGATGGCGGCGTCCATAACGTCCGGGTGTTCAACAACCGGGGGACGAACTCGGCGCAGGGCGGCTACAGCTCGCAGCCGGTGTTCGGCGGGCCGGTTTACTTCATTCGCAACACGCTCTATCACACGCCGAGCGGCGTGGCGTTCAAGTTCTCGGCGAAGCCTGCGGGCCTGTTCGTATATCACAACACGATCATCGGCGAGAACATCATCGGCGATCCGTCGGCCAACATGCACTTCCGCAACAACCTGTTCCTGGGCCGCGACACGCCGGACCGCGGCATTCTGCGCCTGGCCAACTCTGTTTCCACGAACACCTCCGACTACAACGGCTACCGGCCGAACAAAGGCGTCACGGCGCAATACTCCTGGTTCGCGCCGTCCGCGGGGCAACGCGTCTATGAACCGCAGCCGAGCGACTGGAAGACCTTCGCCACGCTGGCCGACTACAAGGCGAGTTCGGGGCAGGAGGCGCACAGCATCGAAGTGGACTTCGACATCTTCGAGAAGTTGTCGCCGCCGGACCCGGCCAAGCGTTTTGATGTCTATCACGCGATGGACATCAACCTCAAACTGAAGCCCGGCAGCAAGGCCGTCGACGCGGGCGTGGTGATTCCGACCGTGAACGAGAACTTCGTGGGCAAGGCACCGGACTTGGGTGCGCACGAAGTGGGCGCGCCGCCGATGCACTACGGGCCGCGTTGGCTGACCTGGCAGCCGTTCTATCGCTAAAAGATGGCGTTAAGCGAGTACCGGCTTGACGACGTGGCCGCCCACGTCGGTGAGCCGGTAGTCTCGCCCGCTGTAGCGATAGGTGAGGCGGGTGTGGTCGAGGCCCATTAAGTGCAAGATGGTGGCTTGCAGGTCGTGGACATGCACCTTGTTCTCGACGGCCTTGTAGCCGAACTCGTCCGTGGCGCCGTAGGCCATGCCGCCCTTCACGCCGCCGCCGGCGAGCACCGTGGTGAAGCCATGGACGTTATGGTCGCGGCCGTTGCCGACGCGTTCGAGGCCGCTGTTCTGAATCATTGGCGTGCGGCCGAACTCGCTGCCGATGACGACGAGGGTATCGTCGAACATGCCGCGCTGCTTCAGATCTTCGAGCAGAGCGGCGATGGGCCCGTCGGCGGCCTGGGCCAGTTTTGAGTGGACGCGGATATCGTCGTGGCTATCCCACGGCTGGAAGTTGCCGAAGTAGACCTGCACCATGCGGACGCCCTTCTCGGCCAGGCGCAGCGCCATCAAGCAGCCGCGGCCGAACTCGTGGTCGCCATAGCGGGCCCGGACCTTCTCGGATTCGTTGGTGATGTTGAAGATCTCCGGCGCTTCAGTCTGCATGCGGAAGGCAACTTCCATTGAAGCGATGCTGGCTTCCATCTGCGGTTCGTGGCCGAGCTGCTGCAGGTAGCCGGCGTTGAGCCGGTCGAGCAGGGCGAGTTGCCGCTCCTGTTCGCCGAGCGAAAGCTTGGCGTTGCGAATGTTCTGCAGGATCTTTTCGGGGCCGCTCTCTTTCGTCAGCAGGTGGGTGCCCTGGTAGGTGGCGGGGAGGAACGCGGAGTCCCAGAGCTGCGGGCCCAGGACGGGGTAGCCGGGGCAGAGCACGACGAAGCCAGGCAGGTTGCGATTGTCCGTGCCGAGGCCGTAGGTAAGCCAGGAGCCCATGCTGGGGCGGCCGGGCAGGTTGTGGCCGCAGTTCATCATGAGTAGCGACGGGCCATGGTTGCCGTTGTCGGAGTGCATGGAGCGGATGACGCAGAGGTCGTCGGCGCGCTTGGCCAGTTTGGGGAAGATCTCGCTGATCTCGAGTCCGCTTTGGCCGTGGCGGGCGAAGCTTAAGGGGGACTTCATCAGGTTGCCGGCGGCGCGCGTCGCGCTGGTCGAGCACGGGCTTGGGGTCGAAGGTGTCGACCTGGGACATGCCGCCGTTCAGGAACAAAAAGATGACGCGCTTGGCCTTCGGCGCGAAGTGGGGGCCGGGGGCGGCGGCGTGGGCCAATCCTAACATGCCGAGGCTGCCGCCAATTCCTTTCAGGATGTCTCTTCGAAGCATGGTCAGTTCACCGCCGTGAATTCGGTTGCGGTCATCAGCACCTGCGCGTACTGCGGCCAGGAGCCGCCGCTTTGCTGCAGGAATTGCAGGCCCATGGCGATCTCCTCTTCGCGGGGAGCGCGGAGGTAGAGCGTTTGATAGGCCTGCTGGATTTTGGTGCGGTCGTCGCCGGTGAGGCGTTGCGCGAAGGCTTCGGCCTGGCGCGCGACGAACGAATTGTTCAGGAAGTAAAGCCGCTGCAGAGGGCCGAGCGTGACGGTGCGTTTTTCGGTGGGGTTGTTGGGGTTGGGGAAGTCGAAGAGGGCTAGGCTGGGGTCTGGCTTGGTGCGGCCAACGTAGCCATAGATGGTGCGGCGGTGGAAGTCGTCGGCGAGGGGCTGGGTGGGGCCGCCGGCGGTGCGGTCGAGATGGCCGGCGACGGCGAGCAGGCTATCGCGGAGGGACTCGGCGTCGAGGCGGGGCTTCAAATTGGCGCGCCAGAGTAGCTTGTTCTCGGGGTCGATCTGCGCGTTGGCGGCGTTGTAGGCCGAGCTCGTCGCATAAGCGTCCGTCAGAACGATGCGGCGGTGGAGCCGCTTGAGGTACCAGCCGTCGGCGACGAACTCGGCGGCGAGGGCGTCGAGCAGCGCGGGGTGCGTCGGCCGATCGCCGAGCTGGCCGAAGTTCGAAGCGCTGGCGACGATGCCGGCGCCGAAGTGGCCTTGCCAAACACGGTTGACGATAACGCGGGCAGCGAGCGGGTGGCGCAGGATGGCGTCGGCGAGTTCGGCGCGGCCGCTGCCCTTGGTAAATGGCGTGGGTTCGTTTTCGCAGAGCGCGGTGAGAAAGTGGCGGGGCACCTCTTCGCCCAGGTTCTGTTCGTCGCCGCGGATGGCGACTTTGGCGTTGGCGGGTTTGTCGGTGTCGGTTAGGGTATGGAGGAAGGGGTACTGCTTGGGAAGCGTGTCCTGCAGTTGTTTCAGTTCGCGGCGGAGACGATCGTGCTCGGCCTTCCAAAGCGGGGAGAGCCAGCGGTCGATGTCCTTTTCGCCGAAGTAGTAGATGCCGCCGGCGAAGGAGAAGAAATCCTTGCTGTAAGGGTCCGAGGCGAGATCGCGCCAGAGGTAATACTCAAGAATGGGCAGCGATTCGAGGTTGGTCCATTGGCGGGTGGATTCGTCGCGCAGGCCCTTGGTGCCGCCGAGCTTGACGAAGTTGCGTTCCTCCATGCCGCGACGGTCGGCGAAGATGCGGTTGACGAGGGCCTGGAACTTTTCGGGGGTCGTGTTTTCGAGGAACGGATGGTCCTTGGCGGGGCCCTTCAGGTACGCCTGCCAGCGGGCAAAGATTTCGGGGTCGAGACCGTCGGCGGTCTTCGCGGTGAGGTACTGGGAGGTTTGGCGGGCGAGTAGTTCGGCGAGGTCGGCGGCTTGGAGTTGGACGAAGCGTTCGAGCGCAAACTTAGCATCGTCAATGCGCTTCTTGTGATCCTGATAGGCCTTAACGGTGGCCTCATCGGCGAGGGGCGATTCGTGGACCTTGCTGCTTTTGAAGACGCCGAGAAGGGAGTAGTAATCCTTGGTGGGGATGGGATCGTACTTATGGTCGTGGCACTGGGCGCAGGCGACGGTGAGGCCGAGGAAGGTGCGTGTCGTGACATCGAGCTGATCGTTCGGGCCGTGGCCGAGGGCTTGGAAGCCGAGGGCGGCGAGGTCGGCCGGCTGGTCGGCGGCGATTTGGGCGCGGGCGAATTCGTTGTAGGGGCGATCGGCGTTGAGGGCTTGGATGACCCAGTCGCGATAACGGTAGGCGTTGGGATACGGGGTGTCGTTGCTGGCGCCGAGCTGGCCGTCGGCGTAG
>LNFE01000216.1 GCA_001464575.1 Acidobacteria bacterium Ga0077553
ACCCGCATGTTCACCGCCCATGCCAACGGCAAGAATCTGCGCGTGCTCGACCCGTACGGCAAAACCTCCCACTTCGTCTGGCGGGATAAAGACAGCGTCATCGCCTGGGCGTGGCACCCGTCGAAAGGCGATCGCTTTTATTTGTATCGGGATAGGACCGATCAGGTGGAGGTGGTCGGCGACGGGGTGATGACGGTGAACGGCCACTGCACCTACCTGGCGAAGCGCGGGAACCGGTGGGTGCTGAACGACACCTACCCGGATAAAGAGCGGAAACAGAACGTCTACGTCTTCGACACCAGGACCGGCGAGCGGAAGCCGCTGGGGAGTCTCGTTTCCCCGCCCGGGTACACCGGGGAGTGGCGGTGCGATACGCATCCGCGATCGAGTCCCGCCGGGCGCAGCGTCGTGGTCGATTCACCGCACGCGGGCGGGCGGCAGATGTACCTTTTCGACATCAGCGGGTTGTGACATACTGGGGCAAATCGCAGGAGGGATGCCCCATGGCGCGTTTTCGAATTTCTCTGGCGGCCTTCGCCCTGGCTGGAATGATGCAGGCGCAGGAGCCGGCCCCAGCACCCGCACCTACGGCGGGTGGTGGTGGCGGCGGGACGCAACAGCCGACGGCGCCGTCCCCGGGCCAAGGGACGCAGCAGCCAGGCAATCAAGGGCGCAATCCGTTTCCGGGCCAGGACCCCAATCAGCAGCAGCAGCGGATGCCGGAGATGCAGCGCTCCATCTACCTCTCCGGGAAGGTGATGCTCGATGACGGAACGCCTCCGCCGGAGCCTGTAACGATTGAGCGGGTCTGCAACGGAAATCCCCGTCCGGAAGGGTATACCGATTCGAAAGGCCGGTTCAGCTTTGAATTGGGCCGGAATACCGCGATGATGGCCGACGCCAGCACAAACATGGGTGGCGACGGATTTGGGAATGGCATGCCGGGGCAACCGCAACGCGGCGGATTCGGCAACAGCGGGTTTGGCGGGAACTCGAACGTTGAACAACAGTTGATGGGCTGCGAGTTGCGGGCGTCGCTGCCAGGCTTCCGGAGCGATATGGTCAGCCTTGCGGGCCGCCGCGTGATGGACAACCCGGACATCGGCACCATCGTGCTGCACCGGCTGGCCAACGTCGAAGGCTTCACCTTCAGCGCTACTTCCGGCATGGCGCCGAAGGACGCCAAAAAGGCGTTCGAGAAGAGCCGGGACCTCCTGAAGAAGAAGAAGCTGCCCGAGGCGCAGAAGGAGCTCGAGAAGGCAACCTCGCTGTACCCGAAGTACGCCACCGCCTGGTACGACCTGGGCCGCGTGTACGAGGCGCAGAACCAGGTGGAGCCGGCGCGGAAGGCGTTTGAATCGTCCATCGAGGCCGACCCGAAGTACGTAAATCCTTATTTGAATCTCTCCGGCATCTTCGCGAAAGAAGGCAACTGGGAAAAAACGGCAGAGCTGACGGCCAAGGCCGTGAAACTGAATCCATTTGAATATCCGACGATGTACTTCTACAACGCGGTGGCCAACCTGAACCTGCAGAAGCTGGACGAGGCCGAGAAGTCGGCGCGCGAGGCCCGGAAGCTGGACGCCAAAAACCGCATTCCGAAGATTGACCACGTTTTGGGAATCGTACTCGCCCAGAAGCGGGACCTGCCCGGCGCCAAGGACAGCCTGTCGGCCTACCTGAAGGCCAGCCCGAACGCAGGCGATGCCGATGCGGTGAAGAAGCAGCTCGAACAGATCGACAAACTGATTGCCGAGGGCCAGTAGCCACGCATGAATTTTGTTGAGGAGTTGGAGCGGGTTCTCCCGGCGGACCTGCCGAATCGCGCCCGGGTGGTCGAGAAGGCCGGGCAGCATTTGACGTTGATTGTCGCCGCCAACGAACACTTAAACCTGACGCGGATCACTTCGCCGGGGGACGCCGCCATTAAGCATGTGCTCGATTCGGTGCTGCCGTGGCGGCTGTTCGCCGGGGCCAAGAAAGTGGTGGACGCGGGGTCGGGACCCGGATTCCCCGGGGTGCCGCTCTCGCTGGTGCTCCCGGAAGTCCGGTTCGTGTTGGCGGAAAGTGTGCAAAAAAAGGCCCGATTTCTTGACTCCGCCATAGAAGAGATGGGGCTTGAAAACGTCATCGTGCTGCCGCAGCGGGCTGAGGACGTGCTGCGCGCGCTGAAAGCGGACACCGTGACGGCACGGGCCGTGGCGCCCATCTCGCGGGCTGTGGGCCTGTTCGCCCCGGCCGTAAAGGCCGGCGCGCGGGCGCTCTTTTATAAAGGGCCCGACGCCGAGACTGAAATTGCCGAAGCGGCCATCGAAATCAAAAAGCATCGCATGTACCTGCGCGTGGTGGAGCGGTACGATTTGCCGGATGGCCTGGGCACGAGAACGGTGGTCGAGATGACGCGGTATGGGAGACTGGAAGATCGGAATGACAGCTCCCGTTCTGACTGACGAAAAACTGCAGCGCCGGACGCTGACCCTCGTTTTTGTAACCGTGTTCCTGGACCTGCTCGGAGTCGGGATTCTGATCCCCATCATTCCGTATCTGGTCCGGCAGTTCCAGACGGATGCGACGACGGTGGGCGTGCTGAGTCTGTCCTACTCGGCGGCGCAGTTCGTGGCGTCGCCGATTCTGGGCGTCCTGTCCGACCGGTATGGGCGGCGGCCCATCCTGGTCTTCAGCATTTTTGGGTCCGCGATTGGCTACTTTCTGTTCGGCTGGGCGGGCACGCTGTGGCTGATGTTCTTCGCCCGGATCGTCGACGGAATTACAGGCGGAAACATCTCGACGGCGCAGGCGTGTCTCGCGGACATTTCGAGTCCGCAAGACCGGGCGAAGAATTTCGGACTAATCGGCATGGCGTTTGGACTGGGCTTCATTATCGGCCCGGCACTCGGGGGTTTTCTGAGCAAGATTAGCATCCACGCCCCGGCCTATGGGGCGGGCTGCATGGCGCTGGTGACCTCCGTTTTCGCCTACTTTTTACTGCCGGAGACCCTGCCGCCAGAGCGGCGGAAGAGCGGCGCGGCGCAGTGGAGCGACTTGAACCCGCTGCGGCCGGTGGTAACGGCGCTGCAGAACCCAGCGCTGCGAGCGCTCCTGATTAGCTTGTTTCTCCTAAACTTCGCGTTCGCGGCCCTGCAGACGAACTTTTCGGTGTTCACGCTGGCGCGGTTCCAATGGACGGCGGAGGACAACGCCTGGATCTTCGCCTTTATCGGATTCATGGTCGCGTTCAACCAGGGCTACCTGATCCGGCGGCTGACGAAGGTGGCGAAGGAGCGGACACTGGCGATGTGGGGTTTCGCCCTGTTTGGCCCGGGGTTCGTTCTGATTGCGCTGGCCACTGAGGGATGGATGCTGTATGTCGCCAGCGGGTTGATCGCGACCGGGAGCAGCTTTACGAACCCCACACTCACGTCCTTTATCTCGCAGCGGGTGAGCAACAAGGAACAGGGTTCGATTCTCGGAACGACCCAGGCGGTGTTGAGCTTGACGAGGGTCTTCGGACCGCTCTGGGCGGGATTGGTGTTTGATCGTTTTGGTGCGGGCTCCCCGTACTGGTCCGGGGCGGCATTTATCTTCGTGGCGGCGCTTTGCGCTTGGCCGGTGTTTCGCAAATGACACTCTTCCTAGCGACATTATTGGTGGTTTCCGTCGATGGCTTGGACCAGCGTTACCTCGAGACCGCGGACCAGCTGGGGCTGAAGATTCCGAATCTGCGCAAGCTGATGCGAGAGGGGGAGTTTTCCCGCGGGGTGATCGGGGTGGTTCCGACCGTGACCTGGCCGTCGCATACCACGTTGATTACCGGCGCGACGGCAGAGGAGCACGGCATCCTGTCGAACCGGCGCCCGGCCGATGAAGGCGGCGACTACTATTGGGACGTCAACCTCTTGAAACGGCCGACGCTGCTCGACGCGGCGGCGAAACAGGGCAAAAAAGCGGCGGTGATTACCTGGCCGGTGACCGTGAACGCGCCAGCGGCTTACAACCTGCCCGAGTATTTCAAGAAACGGCGAGGCGGGGCGATGGATACACCGTCGATCTGTTCGAAGGCAAAACCGGCGGGCTTGTGCGAGCAGATCGCGGCCAGGTTTCCGAGTTTCCGGCAGGAATGGATGGACGACCGGACCCGGACTTTGGCCGTCCGGTATTTTTTGGAGCAGAAAGCGGACATCGTATTGGTGCACTTGGTGGACCTGGATAGCGAGGCGCATGAAACAGGACCGTTCTCTATTGAATCCAATGCCTTGTTGGAATACACAGACGAACTGATCGGAACCATGTTGACGGCGCTGCCGAAAGGAGGCCGGGTGGTAGTGGTGTCCGACCACGGCTTTGAGGCCGCGAAAACCGAAGTGCATCTGCGGACCGAGGCGCCGAAGGGCGCGCGGCCGATGGGGGGCGTGGTGGTGGCGGAGGATGCCGAGGCGGAGGCCTGGCTGCGGAAGGCCAAGGGCGAGGCGAAGTACGGCATCGGGCGGGAGATTACGGCGGAGGAAGTGAGGCGATTGTCGCCACGGCTGGCGGGCGCGAAGGTGGTTTTTGAGTGCGCCGAGGGGGTCTGGTTCGGGTTCGGGAACGTAAAGTTACTGAATCAGCCTCGCGAGATCGGCAACCACGGCCACTGGCCCACGCGGTACCGGGCGGTGTATTTGGCGTGGGGAAAGGGGTTACGGGCGCAGCGGACGCCGGAAATCCCGATGCAACAGATTTATGAGAAGCTCAGCGTCCTGAGCGGCCTATCTTCTACAATAGAGACGAAATGAGTATGCTTTCCCAGCGACTGCATGTTGGCGTCGCGCAGAAGCAAATCCTGACCCCTGGCCTTGTCCAGTTGGTGACGGTTCTGCAGCTAAACCGGCTCGAACTGAAGGATATGATCGCCCAGGAAGTGGCGCAGAATCCGGTGCTGGAGGAGTCTCTGGACCCCTCAGAAGAGCTGACGCCGGCCGAACTGCAAGAGGTTTTAGAGCGGGAGCGAGAGTCGACCCCGGCCGACCACGAGTTGCTGGCCGCGGCGGGGACGGAAGCGGAGTATCAGGCGGAACGCTCGGGCGACAGCGCGGAGGCGAGCAGCGAAGAACCCGTCGTCGCGGCCACCACGGACCCGTTCGACGAGATCGACTTCGACAACTACTTCAACGACTACCTGGAGCCGGGCTTCAAAAGCCCGGCGGGCGAGAACCCGGAGAAGCCGAGTTGGGAGACCTTTGCTTCGGCGCCCGTAACGCTGGGCGATCATCTGCGGAGCCAGCTGAGTCTGGTGGTGATGCCGGAAGAGGTGCGGGACGCTTGCGAGAGCGTGATCGGCAATCTCGACGACAACGGCTACGTCACTGCCACGGCGGAAGAGATTGCCACCTACGGCGACCATACGGTGGACGACGTCGAGAAGGCGATTGAGGAAGTGCAGTCGCTGGATCCAGCGGGAGTCGGCGCGCGGGATGTGCGCGAGTGCCTGATGCTGCAACTCGAAAGCCGGCGGGCGGTGGGCAGCGTGGCGTGGAAGATTCTCGATCAGCATATGAAGCTGCTCGAGATGAAGCAGTACCGGGATCTGGCCAAGGCGCTCGGACGTCCGCTCGACCACATTCAAGTGGCCGTCGAGGCGATCAAGCATTTGGACCCGCGGCCGGGATTACGCTATTCCGGGCCGGGCGCGCGGACGGTGGAGCCGGACGTCTACATCTACAAAGACGGCGAAAACTACCACATTGAACTGAACGACGACGATATGCCGCAGTTGCGGCTGAACCGGCAGTACATCAAGATGCTGGACCGGGAGCAGGAACCGAACAAGGAAGTCCGGAACTATGTGAAGGACCGGTTCAACGCGGCGTCGATGCTGCTCAAGAACATTGAGCAGCGCAAGCAGACGATTTTGAAGGTTTGCCACTGCATCATCGAACGGCAGCGGGAGTTTTTGGAGCACGGGCTCAATCAACTACGGCCTATGATGATTAAGGACTTGGCGGAAGAGATTGGCGTGCACGCCTCGACGGTAAGCCGGGCGGTGGCGGGTAAGTATGCGCATACGCCGCAGGGTGTTTTCGAACTGCGGTACTTCTTTTCGGAAGCGGTGCAGGGGCCAAGCGGCAGTTCGACGCCGCTGCTGCTGCTCAAGCGGATGGTGAAAAAGATGATTGAGGAGGAGGATACCAGCAAGCCTCTGACCGATGATCAGATCACCGCGAAACTACAGGCCGAAGGAATCAATGTTACGCGGCGAACGGTGGCGAAATACCGGGAGGACCTAAAAATCCCCTCGACCCACCAGCGCCGCGTGAGGGACTAAATCGACTATGAATCTGCACTACACCGGCGGTAACGGAGAGTTAACCGCCGCTCAACTCGCGAAGCTCGAAAAGCGGTTTGTCAAGCTTGGCAAGATGATCGACGGCAAGGGGGAGAAGGAAGCGCATGTGATCCTGAACCCCGATAAGCGCCAGAAGAAGGCTGAGATCACGGTGAACTTCCAGCATCATTCGCTGGTTTCAATTGCCAAGGGCCCAGCGTATTTGCCGGCACTCACCGAGGCGCTCGACAAGCTCGAAAAGCAGGTGATCAAGCTCCGCGAGAAGAAGCGCGACACGGTGCGCGTGGGCGTGAAGCTGGTAGAGACCGTCGCGAAGGAAGCGGCCAAAGAGGCCGCCAAGACGGCGCCGCCGAAGCAGTCCGGCCCGAAGGTACACGCCGCGAAAGTGAGCAAGAAGCCGATGAGCGTGGACGAGGCGGTGCTGGTGGCGATCCGCAAGAGCGTGCCGTATGTCGCGTTCCGGGACGCCGAGACCGAAGGGATCAGCGTGGTCATCCGCCGGGCGGACGGCGATTTCGACTTTTTCCAGGCTTAAATAGGGATTTGTGGCGAAGAAAACCCCGATGAAACAGGCCGGCCGCTCTGAGCTCGTGATTATCACGGGCATGAGCGGTTCGGGGAAAGGGACGGTGCTGAAGGCGCTCGAGGATCTGGGGTATTACTCGGTGGATAACCTGCCCCTCGAGTTGATCCCGAAGTTCGCGGAGCTGACCGGCAGCAGCCCGCAGATTGCCTCGGCCGCCTTGGTGGTGGACGTGCGCGAGGGGGAGGCGCTCGCGCGCTTTCCCGCGATGTACGAGCAGATCAGGAAAGCGCTGCCGACGCGGCTGCTGTTTCTCGAGGCCGACGATGCCTCGCTGATGCGCCGCTTCAGCGAGACCCGCCGGCCGCACCCCCTCGGTGGCGACCGCAGCGTGGCGACGAGCGTGAAGGAAGAGCGGCAACTCCTCGAACCGATCCGTGGTTTAGCCGACCTCGTCCTGAACACGTCGAAGTTCAACGTGCATGAGCTGCGCGAGGTGATCGGGGAGAAGTTTGGCGCGGGGCGGGACGAGTCCCAGATTCTGATTTACGTGACCAGCTTCGGCTACCGCCACGGGATCCCGCCGGATTCCGATCTCGTGTTCGACGTGCGCTTTCTGCCCAATCCGAACTACATTCCCCAGTACAAAGACCTGACCGGAAAGAACCCGAACGTTGCGAAGTACATTCGCAGCTTCCCGCAGACGAACGAATTCATGGAGCGGATCTCGGATCTGCTCGAATATCTGCTGCCACATTACATCGAAGAGGGCAAGAGTTACCTGACGATTTCGTTTGGCTGCACGGGCGGGCATCACCGCAGCGTGATGATGGCCGAAGAGATCCGGAAGCGACTCGGCAAGATGGGTTATCGCGTAAAAGGGCTGCACCGGGACATTCAGAAGTAAGATAGTGCCAATGGGAAACATTGGCTTCGAAGTTTCACTGATCCTACTGCTGGTGGTGGCGAACGGCGTTTTTTCGATGGCCGAGATGGCGGTGGTCTCCTCCCGGAAAGCGAGGCTGCGGCAACGGGCGGAAGAAGGAAGCAAGGGCGCGGCGGTGGCGCTGGAACTGGCGGCGAGTCCGCACGATTTTCTTTCGACAGTGCAGGTGGGGATCACGATGATCGGCACGCTAGCCGGCGCGTTTGGCGGCGCGACCATCGCGGATAAGTTTTCCGTGTACTTGAAGCAGTTTCCGCCGGTGGCGGCTTACAGCGATTCGATCGCGATCACCGTCGTGGTGCTAATCATCACGTATCTCTCGCTGATCATCGGCGAGCTGGTGCCCAAGAATTTGGCGCTGAGCAATGCGGAGGGAATTGCGACGGCGCTCGCACCGCCGATGCGGTGGCTGTCGCGGATTGGTTCACCAGCCGTCAGCTTCCTGACGTTCTCGACGCAACTGGTGATGAAGCTGCTTCCCTTCCGGCAGAGCAACGAAGCGCCGGTGACGGAGGACGAGATCAAGGTTCTGATTGCTCAAGGCACAGAGCATGGAACTTTTGAAGAGGCTGAACAGGAGATGGTGGAAGGGGTCTTCCGGCTCGGCGATCGCCGCGTGGTCGATCTGATGCAGCCGCGCGGCAAGGTGGTTTGGCTGGATATTGGTTCCCCTTGGGAGACAAATCGCGAACTCATCCAGCAAGCGACCCACTCACGGTTTCCGGTCGTCGAGGGAGATCTGGATGGGGTAATCGGAATCGTTCACGTGAAGGAGTTGTTTCTGGCGCTGGAGTCGGGAAGGCCGCTGGATCTGAAGGCGATGGCGAAGGCGCCCATCCTGGTGCCGGACTCGACGCCGGCGCTCGACGTCCTGGAACGGTTTCAGGAGACCGGCGAACAGATGGCGCTGGTGGTGGACGAGCACGGCGGCATCGACGGCATGGTGACGTTAACCGACCTGCTGCAAGCCGTCGTGGGTGACCTGCGGGGTCCCGGCGAGGGGGTGCGGTCCCGGCTGACGAAGACAACAGAGAGCACGTGGCAGGTGGACGGGGCGATGCCAATCTCCGATGTTAAGGAAGCTCTCGGGTGGCGGGAGGTTCCCGGCGATGAGGATGGCTTCACGACGTTGGGCGGCCTAGTGCTGGCCCATCTCCACCGGATTCCCAGTATCGGAGAGCAGTTCACAATCGAGGGTTGGAAGTTTGAGGTGATGGCGATGGAAGGGAACCGGGTGGATCGAGTCTTGATTACACGAGTCGAGCCGCGAGACTAGCGTAGCCGGCAGCTGAAGCGGCTGGGCATGGGGGCCGTTCGCTTTCGTCTTGGGCGGCTTGGCGATGGCAATGGCGAGATCCGGAAAGCCGCTGGATCATCCCGAGCGATGAATTTTTCCCGGGCATTGAGCCACAGGATTCTCTGATTCCGCATCCGGGAACAGAGACCCCCTTATGTCCACTGCCCTTTGTGCCGCGCCCGCCGAACAGGCAGCCGCGGTTTTCCTGAACGATCTCTCCTTGCTGGAGCCCCGGCTGGTGCGGGACGACCACGCGCATCTGTGCGCCGTGTGGGAGTCGATCCTGAACCATCTGGGGGAGCCGGAACGGCTGCGCGTGCTGTTTCGCAGTCTGCTGCATGGCTACCGGCAACGAGGCGCAAGCCCGGGGCAGCAGATGCTGATCTCCGCGCTGGTGCTCCGGGTGATTCGTGCCGCCTTGAGCCACCCGGCGTCGTACGCCGAGGAGGCGCTTTGGGTGAGCCTTTGCCAAGAGGCGATACGGCCCAGCGGCACGGCGGTCGACCTCAGCCGCCGGGTGAGCATGCAAGCGGATGGCACAGTGCGCAATCTTTACTGAGGTCGAACAAGGCCAACGCGTGCGGCGAGCGCCTTAAGGAAAGGGGACTCGGCGACCCACGGCTTCATGCGGGGATCGACCACCATCGCCAATAGCGCCGCTTCGCGCCGGCGTTCCGCCGCCTCCAGGTGCGGCTGAGCCGAGGCTGAGTCGCCGAGGGCGAGGTTAAGCCGGGCGATCATCGTGTGCATGGGGCGCCCGGAGCGAAGGAACGTTTCCAGTTCTCGCAGCATGGCGATGGCTTCCGGACGGCGATGCTGGCGAGCATAGAGAAATCCGAGCTCGGCGGGGATCCAGGCGTCGCCCGGACTCATCACCAATGCGGTGCGATACTCCTTTTCGGCGCGAGTAAGGTCGCCCGCGGCTTCGTAGGCTAAGCCCGCGGCCGTGCGCGCGGGGCCATTGTTCGCCTGCAGGCTGACGGCATAGTCAGCTCGTTCCACGGCCTCGGCAATCTGGCCGCTTTGGATCAATACTTTGCTGAGCTGCGTGAGCGGCGGAAGTTGGGGACGGATGCCTACGCCGATCGAGGTCGAGTTGGCGCGATTGTGGATGGCGATGTTCCGTTCAAGTGCGGCAATGGCCTCCGGATAGCGGCCCAGCAGAGTCAGCACTTGACCATACTCGCTCACGACGAAAGACTGCGCGGGGTCCGCCTCCACCGCGCGGCCGAGGCCATCGGCGGCTTGGGGCAGGCGCCAGGCGCGGAAGTGGAGCCGGCCATCGACGGCCAGGGCCGTGGCGGAGCGTGGGTTGAGGGCAAGGGCGCGGCGAGTAGCGGCTTCGGCCTTGGTGGTAAGCACCGGCGCCTGGCTCTGGTCGAAGTCGAGGGCAAACTCAGCAGCCTCGGCCAGGCCGGCCCAGGCGCGTTCATAGCTGGGCCCGGCTTGCGTGGCCGCTTCGAAGGCCTCAATGGATTCACGGAGGCTGAGCGGCAGGCCAGGGCCGGTTTCGGCGGCGCGCAGGTCGACCCGCAGAAGCTGCTCTCCGCGGAGGCAGGCGGCCACGGCGGCGGCCGGAGGACCCTTTTCCGCGAGATTGATGGCGGTGGTC
>LNFE01000217.1 GCA_001464575.1 Acidobacteria bacterium Ga0077553
GACTTAGTGGCAACGAACTCGCGCAAGAGAGCATGCATGCGCCACCTGGGGGGGGCGGATTTCTCGCGCACGACCAGCGACAGCCCGGCGGCGGCGTTCATGGTTTTCCGGAACTCGACTGGCGACTGTCCTGTAATCGCGGACCCCAGATCCCACGCCACCCCACTGAGGGGCGCCGCCGAAAAGGCGGAGAGTGCGGCAGGCGACTCCGGCCGTTCCCGTTCAAAGAGCCGCCAAGAGATTTCGAAGCTCGTCCGAATACAGGCCCGGGCCCGTTGTTCATACAGGGGGTCCGCGGGATCGATGGGAGCAAGATGGAGGAGTTCGGCGAGAATTTCGGGTACGGTGAACCCTTCCTGCATCTGGCCGGCCGAGAGATGGATGGCGAGCGGGAGATAGCCGCAGCGTTTCAGCAGTTCCTGCCATTCCCTAAGTTCGGCCTCATTCCTGGGCGTGCGGCGAAGCTCCGCTTCCAATTGGGCGAGAGCCAGCTCCTCTCCAAAGGGCTCCACGAGCACTTGGCTCCAATTCTGGGATTGCCCAAGACCTCCCCGGCGACCGGAGACCAGCAACGCGCAGCCAAGAAGCGAGCGGGCAAGCTCCGCCACCGCGTGCGCGGCATCGTCGCTATCGACGTTTTCGATATGAACAAGAGAGCGGGGCTCCAGGAGGCGGGCGCGGAGAGCGGACGCCAGTTGGGCGGAGGGCGCCTTGATGGCGAAGCGTTCGGCCAGTTGCGCCAGCAGTTGCCCGCCTGCCAGGGTTGCTTCCGGATCGAGGGTGAGGCGGGCATAGCCGCCGGGGAATTGGTCCGGATGGCTCGCGGCGAATTGTTCACAGAGTAGCGACTTTCCGACCCCGGGGAGTCCTTGGATGGAGGCGACAAAGACGGAGGAAGGGTTGGCGCGGAGGAGGAGAACCGAAAGACGCTGCAGTTCCTCTTCACGGCCAAGGAACAGGGCGGGAGAACGCCAGTCCTGCGGGACGGCCGGGCTCGCACCCGGGCCGAACGGCAGGCGCCGGTCGAGTTCGTCCGTGATGTGCTGCCGGGTTTTCTCGCCTTCGGATTGAACCAGGATCAGGAGGCGGTTGAGGCCATTGACGGTGAAGGCCTGAAAGAGGTGGCCCTGGGTGTCGTTGATGGCTTGCTGCTTGAAGGCGTCAAAGTACGGGCGGAGCAGGTGGCGGCTCAGTGCCTCGGCTCCTGCCGGGGTCCAGCTTGCAGCCAAACGCGGGTTCGTCGTGAGGTAGTTGTACAAGAGTGTGCCGAGGGCGGGGACACTTTCGTCCGCACTGGGGGCGCCGCTTCCGGCATCGAAGAGAACGGA
Organism: Acidobacteria bacterium Ga0077553; assembly: GCA_001464575.1. Taxonomy (GTDB): domain Bacteria; phylum Acidobacteriota; class Terriglobia; order Bryobacterales; family Bryobacteraceae. Next base: position 1,329 of record LNFE01000217.1, read on the forward strand.
TTCGAAACTTTCGGGAATGAGGCGGTCGAGATGATCGCGGTCGCTGGTGCGCGCCAGATTGCCGTCCCAGTGGGCAAAGTACTCGGCGTACTGCGGGTGGAGCGGAGTGACCAGAGCGAGAGCGCGACGGAGAGATTCCGCGATGCCCATGCGGAGATGGTGGTTGCGAACAGCGTATGCTTCCGTGGCGGCTTCGTCGATGCGGGCGCTGGCGAGATTGGGGAAGATATTGCCCAATACGTTCAGGGTGGGGTCCACTACCGGAGAGGCTACGGCACCCAAGGCGGCCAGTTCGGGTGGTAGAGCCGCAACCTTGAGAAGCTCGACCACTCCCGCAGCGGCCAACACGGCCCAACACTTCTTCAAGCTCCCCATACGTGATGCGGCTGGCGCCCCCTTGGTGAGTATATCGCTCATGGGATCTTGTGGGGACCGGATGTAAGACGGGGAAGAGGATGAGTAAGTACGGCGCCAGCATCCATCTCGATCAGGCTGAGTCGTTCGCCGACGTGGCGAGCCAACACCCCCGCGAGCCGGCCGGATAGAGCGCGGAGCGTCCGTCGAGCGAACAAGCTAGGATGAAAAAGAGAGGTCGCAATGGCGCTTGATTGGTCGCAATGTCCAGCCGTAGAAAGTGTCCCTGGCAAGCTGAGCGGCGCCTGGGTCTTTAAGGACACGCGGATGCCTGTATCGTTGGTCTTCGAGAATCTCGAACTGGGGGCGAGCATCGAGGAAATCATGGAGTGGCATCACCTTACGCGCGACCAGATCATCAATGTTTTGGAATTCGCGGCTCGCAGCCTGGATGCCGAGACTCCGCAAGAATGCGGAATACCGGCTTAGGGAATGCGCGTTCTGCTCGACCATAGCGTACCTGCACCGCTACGCGATCATTTGCCGGGACACGAGGTCATCGAAGCAGCAGCCATCGGCTGGGAACGTTTGAACAACGGTTAGCTTCTTGCGGCAGCGGAGGCCGACGGATTTGAAGTCTTCGTAACTTCCGACAAGAATCTCTGCTATCAACAGAATCTGTCTGGCCGAAGCATCGCGCTCGTCATTCTCGGACAAGGCCTCGGGCAGGACCAATGGCCGACGATCCGTCCCTATGTTGGGCGCGTTCGCGATGCCGTGAATGCGGCATAGCCAAGCAGTTTCTTGGAAGTAGACATTTCATTCCCCTTTCCCAAGAGAGACAACGAGAACTAATCCTAGCCCGCGACATTTTGCGGGATTGCCCAGCTTGAATTAGTTGCTGACAAAACGGATCACCACCAACCGGGCTCAGATTGCTGGTACGGCACGAGTTTATGAGGGCTTACAATAGGGCGCGTAGGGTTAACTATGAAGCATGGAGTTGCAGTGGCGTGTAGCGTCGAGATTGATGCTTCGTGCGAGGACGTTTTCGATGTGATTCACGACTATGGAATTCGTCTGCACTGGGACACCCTGTTGAGCAAAGCATGCATTGTGGATGAGGGCGTGACGGTAGCCGGCGTTGGCGTACGGACGCTGTGCGTGGGGCGAACGGCCCTCGGGAAGGCGGGGGTGGAGACGGTTTATGTTAGCTTTCAACGGGGACGGGTGGCGGCGGTTAAGCTGACGCGCGGCCCCTGGTTTCTCGAGGATTTTGCGGCCAGCATTCTTCACGCCACGATTCCATCGCCGGCGGGAGCGAGAAGCCGAGTCACTTACAACCTCAGGATTGCGGCGCAGCCGAGGTGGCTTCGCCCGTTGCTGAGTCCGGTACTTCGATTTGTTTTTCGAGTTGAAACCGGGAAGCGCCTTGCGTCGCTGAAACGCTATCTGGAGAGGAACTGATCAGCGTGTGGGTAGGGGTTCAGGGCATGTCACGACGAAACACCGGGTGAAGGCCCGCCGGGGCCGCGGCAAGAAGCGGGCGCCCCGCTATACTTTGAACTTGCGCCTGCGCCTGCTCATTCTAGCGCTCCTGTTGGGCTCCGAAGTTCTCATCGCCTCGCTCGCCTTCGACGGCGACCAACTTCCCGGCGATCCTTCCGGACTACTTTGGCTGCTCCGAAACGCGGGAGCCTGGGCTCTTCGCTGGGTGCTCGGTGCGGCGGTGTTCTTCGTCAGCTTTGCCTTACTGAAACAGCAAACCATCCCCGCGCCCTGCTTAGGCCGCCTCTTTCGCCCCGGATGGCTGCTGGCCCATCTGGTCTCCCTCACTGTATTTGTTACTTTGGCGAGTTCGATCTACGCCGGGCAATCCAGTTCCAACCTGGTCATCGCCGCGTGGGCGGTGTCCAGTCTCGCCGTCGCCGTTACCGCCGGTTGCACGGCGCTGCCTCCCGCCGCTTGGCGCGAATGGTTCCACCGCACCGGCTCGCTGTGGATCTACTCCGTCATCGGATCCGGCCTGGCCTGTTGGGCCGGCTCCATGGTCCGCTCTCTCTGGGAGCCCGTTACCGCCACCACGTTCGCCCTTGTCAAACTGCTGCTCAGCTTTGCCGCCAATCAACTGGTCGTTCAGCCGGAGCATATGCGCTTGGGAACCACTAACTTCACTGTCATCATCAGCCCGGAGTGCTCGGGCATTGAAGGCATGGGTCTGTTTCTGATCTTCAGTGTTTTCTGGCTCTTCCTCTTCCGTGACGAGCTTCGATTCCCCCACGCCCTCGCCCTCGTCCCCGTAGGCATCGTAGCCCTCTACCTTCTCAACGCCCTGCGGATCGCCGCGCTCGTACTCATCGGCGACGCCGGCTGGAAAGATATCGCCGTGCGCGGATTTCACTCACAAGCCGGTTGGATCGCCTTCAACGGTGTCGCCATTCTGGTGCTGATCGGAGCGCGCCGGATTACCTGGCTCCGTGCCGTGGCGGAGCCGGCCGGCGCCGTCGCCGAATTCCCCGCCGCTCCTTACCTCATCCCGTTTCTTGCTGTGCTGGCCGCCGGAATTCTCTCCAACGCCATGACAGCGCATTTCGAGTGGCTTTATTCGCTCCGCCTCCCTGCCGCGGCGATCGCGCTTTGGCTCTTCCGGCACCGATACCAGAGCGTCAATTGGAGGTTCGGCTGGCTCGGCGTGGTAGCCGGCGTAGCCGTTTTCGCTATTTGGATAACCATAGACCGCCTGATGCCTCCTGCGACCATCGCCGCCGGGATGCCTCCTGAACTCGCCGGCGCCTCCTTAGCCGTACAGCTTGCCTGGCTAGCCGCTAGAGTAGCCGGCGCCGTCATTGCGGTACCCGTTGTTGAAGAACTGGCCTTCCGCGGTTTCGGGCTCCGCCGGCTAATCGCCGAAGACTTCGAGTCCGTCCCGTGGCATAGCTCTACCGTCGCCGCTCTCAGCCTATCGTCTATCGCTTTCGGCGTCTTGCATGGAGGGCTCTGGATGGCCGGAATTCTGGCGGGATTTCTCTATGGAGTGGTCATGCTGCGACGGGGGCGTCTCGGCGAGTCGATTGGAGCGCACGCTACCACGAATGCTCTACTCGCCGTCTACGTGTTGCTCACGGGGCGATGGGATTTGTGGTGAGGCTAGAAATTGCAGGAGCCGATCGTGGCCTATTTTGGGTGGAAGTTTCTACTTTCCGTTGACAACTTTCCCGTAAGCATTGACAGGTGTTCTTGAGGCAGTTATCCTTCTCTAGCAAACCGCTGTGCGGAGACTACAACACTATGCAAATTAATCGACTCGTTCGCGCGCTCGGCTTGGGCCTTTGTTTCATCGCCCTGCCGGTGTCAATGATGGCAGACGCCCCCGTTGTACCTGAGCTGAATCCAAGTGCTGCCGTGTCGGCCGTCACGATGCTGGCTGGCCTCGGGCTGATCTTGCGCAGCCGGAAGCGCAAATAGAGGTTTTTTGTCCTGACTCCCCGGCCCGCTGATCGCGGGGCAGCCTCTGTTGGAATTTTATCGAACCGTGCGCGGGCACAGGCAACCGCGTGCCCGAGACCTCGGCTGCATGTGCGGCCGAGGCTAAAATAGCGGACGCATTCGGACCCGCGAAATCTGCTCCGTTTACCGAGAAGCGGAGCGATGGTTGAGAAAGTATACGGCTTAACAGAGAAGGTTTTTTTTCTACCCGAGCCCTAGGGAACGACCGAGCGTGGGGCGCGTGGGTGCCCCCGATGGGTGGTCGCCGATTGGTATGGACATCGCGCGGGATGGCGGCGCAGTTTAAGCCGGCGGCGAGTCCGGCGAGATCGTTCGTCCCCACTGAACGGGGCGTGCTACGATTTCGGAGTGTTAGAACGGGAAGAACGGGATCCCCACCCGAGTGCCGAGACGGTGTTCTGCTTTTCCTGGGCCGCTGCCGAGCTTTTCGATTTGGCATGTTTTCCGGACTGGATCACCCATCCCGCGGGTGTTGGGCTGTTCCTGGCCGCCGTCAGCGTGCTGCTGAAGCCGTCCTCGTCGACCCGCTTGTTGACTTTGTGTTTGCTGGACGTGGCCTATCTCTGGGTAAAGTCGCCGTGGACGCCCAACCATTTTCTGTTCAAGGGACTGGTCTGCCTCAGCCTTCTGACGGTCGCTATGCGGCCCGGGCGCCGCGAAGCGTTTGCGGCGGAGGCCGCGGCGGTTCTGCGGCTGGAGCTATGCGCACTTTATTTCTTCTCCTTTTTCCACAAGCTCAACTGGGATTTTTTCGCTTCGCCCCACAGCTGCGCCGGCTTCATGCTGACCGGCCTGGCGGAAAAGCTTCCGTTCGTGCCCGCCGGCGGGTGGGTGGATGTTGGGGCAGTGTGGGGCACGTTTTTGATCGAAGGTGGATTGCCCGTTCTGCTGCTGATCCCGCGCACGCGCTTCTGGGGACTGCTGCTGGCGTGGGGCTTCCACTTTCTCTTAAGTTTTCATCCGCGCCCCGGTATCTATGCCTTCTCGGCGATGATGTATGCGCTGCTGAGTCTGTTTTTGCCGGCGGATTTCTACGCTCACTGGGAGCGGCAAATCGCCGGTCGCCCGCGCTGGCGGGCCATCCGCGAACGGTTTCTTCAGAGCGGTGGTGTCTGGCTGAGGACGTTTTTTCTCGGGGCGGCAGGTGTCGCCGTGGTCGCGGCCGCCGGCCTGTTGGCGAGCGGTGTGAATCTGCGCGGCACCCAGTTGAGCGAGTGGCCGCGTTTGGCGGGGATGGTCGTTTGGATCCCTTATGCCTTGATTCTCCTCGCTGCCCTTTGGATCGGCTGGCCCCCGTCCGCTCCGCGCCCGATCCGCTTCCGACCCGCCTACCGTTCGGCCGCCCTCGCCGTGGTGGCTTTGATTATCCTCAATGGTCTGGCGCCTTACCTGGGATTTCAAACCGTCCGCGTCTTATCCATGTTCTCGAATCTCCGGACGGAGGGCGGCACTTCCAACCATATGCTGATTCCCGTGGACTGGCAGATCGCCGACTATCAGACCGATCTGGTGGAAATCGTCGCCTCAACGGAGCCGGTGCTTCAATTCTATGCCGACGCGCGCCAGTGGATTCCGTTTGCCGAAGTCCGCCGCCGCATCTGGGGTTCGGCGGCTCCCACCACTGTGAAGTTTATTCGTCGCGGCCGAACCTACTCCGTGAACACCGGCGAACCCAACGCAGCTGAACAGGTGCCTCCTTTGAACTTTTTTGCGCGCAAGATTCTGGCCTTTCGGGGAATCAATCAGAATGGCATCGCCGAATGCCTATGGTGAAGGAGAACGTACCGCGTCACTGCGGGACTTTCACTCTCACTGCGGTGACGGTTCCTTCGTTCCCTTGATATGAGTTTTCCGCCTTCCCGTACAAGATCGCCAACAACGCCGGGGGGTTGATATCTTGGCTCGTATGCCTGTGAACGATGCGGTGCTGATTAGCGAGTTTCTGAAGGCGCTCGATCTTGTGGGGACTTTCGTGTTTGCGATCAGCGGCGCAGTGTCGGGGGTGCGGCACCGGATTGACCTGTTCGGGGTGCTGGTGTTGTCGTTTGTGGCGGCTACGGCAGGCGGGATTGTGCGGGATGTGTTGATTGGCGCAACGCCGCCGGCGGCCTGGCGCTTTCGCTGCTGGCCGGGTTCGTCACGTTTTACTGGTATCCGCTGGTGGCGAAGGTGAAGAGCCCCATCCAGGTCTTCGATGCGCTGGGGTTAGGGCTATACGCCGTGGCGGGCGCGGGGAAGGCGTTGGCGTTCCACCTGGGGCCGGGGGCGGCGGTGCTGATGGGCATGCTGACCGGGATCGGCGGGGGGATTGCGCGGGATTTGCTGGTTTCTCAGGTTCCAGTGGTGTTTACGGCTGAGTTGTACGCCGTGGCGGCGTTGGCGGGGGCGGCGGTGCAGGTGATTGGGGATAGCGTCTTCGGGAGTTCGACGCCGGCGGCTGCGATAGGCGGGGTGGTTTGCGTAGCGCTACGGTTGATGGCGATTCGGAAGGGGTGGAGGCTGCCGGTGGCGCAGCAGCCGGAGTGAAGCGTTTGGGACGGGGCGGGGAGTGGGCGCTTTGCAGGCTGGGGATCATTGCCGCCGGAGTTCTG
>LNFE01000218.1 GCA_001464575.1 Acidobacteria bacterium Ga0077553
TCCCGCCACGCCACGGACCTCGTCGAAGACCTCAACACCTCTTACTCCGAAGGCCAAGGCGGCCGCGGCACCCTCGATTTCCTCCGCATTGTCTCCGAACCCCTCCAAACGGCCACCGAGTACCGCCGGATGATGGGCGAGACCCAGGCCGATTACTGCGAGTTTTCCCGCCCGCCCTACGCCATCGACCCGGTCGATGACCAGATGGTCCGCGAGGCTCTCTCGCGGGGGGTCCGCTGCCGCCTCTTAATCGAAATGGGGACGCTCGACGACATCCACCGCCGCCGTTTAATCGAATTCATGGAGGCTGGCGTCGAGGTCCACCAGGTCCCGTCGCTCCCCCTGAAGCTAACCCTATGCGACGGCCGTCGCGGCCTGCTCGCCCTGCTCGACCCGGTGATCACCAAACCCACCTGGACGGCCGTGGTCTTCGACCACAACGGGTTAGGCGAAGCGATGCGAGGCCTGTTCGAGCAGTACTGGCAGCGCAGCGTCGCCATGCCCATGCCCGGCCGCTGACGGCCGAATTCGCCGCAGGCCGTCCGGCCCGCTGCGAACGAGCCCTCTCCGCACTTGCAAGCCGATCCCGGCAACCCGGATCTCGTCGAGCGCCTCGACGCCGATGGCGCCCGGGCCGTCGGGTGCCTCGTCAACCGCCGATTCCTGGCATCCTCGTTGAAGTCCCGGAGCGACTAATTGCCCCCGCCGCGTCCTGCCCCTGCGAAGACAGGCCGTCGACCCGCTGCGAACCAGCCCCGCGGTGGTATTCTGCGAAGGTAGAGCGCCGTATGCGACCCGAAGTCCTGATTCCGTCCCAGCCGCTGCACGAGTTCTGCGCCAAGTGGAAGATCGCCGAACTGCGCCTCTTCGGCTCCGCCCTGCGCGACGATTTCCGCCCGGACAGCGACCTGGACTTTCTCGTCACCTTCACCCCGGAAGCCGACTGGAGTCTGCTCGATCACGTGGCCATGGAGAACGAACTCGCTGAACTCGCCGGCCGCCCGGTCGATCTGGTTTCGCAGCGGGCCATTGAGCGCAGCTCCAATTGGATCCGCCGCCAGGCGATCCTCGAAACCGCGGAGCCCTACTTTGTCGCGCGATGAAGCGCACCTGCTGGACATTCTGACGGCCGCCCGTTTGGCCATCGAGTTCGCTGGAACCGGCGGCCGGACCGGCTTCCTCGCGGACGTCAAATCCCAATCCGCCGCCCTCCATCAGTTGATGGTGATCGGCGAAGCGGTCAAACGCCTATCCCCCGAGTTCCGGCAAGCCCATCCCGAGATTCCCTGGAAACTGATCGCGGGCACGCGGGACAAACTCATCCACTTCTACGAGGGCGTGGATCTCGACGAGGTTTGGAAGATGATCTCGGCCGACTTGCCCAAACTGATTCGCTGGATCGATCTCCACTCGAAGCCGGAACCCCAATAGGGACCTGGCCCCGGTCACATCGGAACCGCGCCAGCCCTTCGAACCGGGGCGTCAAGCTCGCCGCGACCGGCGGCAAGCTTCCAGGTCCTCGCGAACCAACCCGGGATAGTTGGCCAGAATCGTGCTCTCCGCCTCTCCGGCGTCCAGCAACTCTAGCAGAAACTCCACCGGCAGACGCGTCCCGCGAACCACGGGTTTTCCGCCCAAAATGGCGGGATTCGTCACAATTCGGTCGGCCAGTTCCATACCTGCCAGCTTATCGCGGATCTGTGCCCGGCAATCGCCTGGATTGCCGTCGATTCCGCGTAGCCATTCCTGCTTGCATCCCGCCGTCAGTGCTAACCTTCCAGAGTGTCGATCAGTCCAACTTCGGCTGCGGTCTGGGTTATCGTGTCCAATTCGCCCAAGACGGGAACAAGTAACCATGCCGCTCACCTACGACTTTAAAGAAACAATCCGGGCCAGTGCGCAGCGCGATCCCGCCTTCCGCCGTGCTCTCCTGCGCGACGCCGTCGAGTGCATCCTGCAAGGCGACCTCGCCACCGGTAAAGCCGTCCTGCGAGACTACGTCAATGCCACGGTTGGCTTCCAGGACCTCGAAAAACAGACGCAGATCCCCGCCAAGAGCCTGATGCGAATGCTCGGCCCCAAGGGCAGCCCCTCCGTCGCCAACTTCTCCAGCATCCTCACTGCCCTCCAGAAGAGCGAAGGAGTCCACTTTGAACTTTCCCTGAAATGCTAGGCCGAGACCGCGCTTGCGACCCCGATCTTAACATCATCAGCACAATGCGCCAGACGTGAGGTATAAGCCCGGTCCAGGAAGTCTTCGGTGTCGGCCCACTGGCACCAATACTATGCCGCCGATGTTCTGCAGCTACTCGACGTCAACACTAAGCCGGGTTAGGAATCAATGGAGAGGTACCAGATGCTTGAGAAATGCGGTTTGCACCGAGTTAGCGTCACAATCATCTCCACCGAGTTGATCGTTCTCAATGGAACGACAAGCAGCGATGTTCCACTGATTGCCAAACAGATCACGATATTGAGTGAACAAGCCAAGGGACATTGCGGATGCTGATGCCTTCAGGTCGCGTGTACTTATAAGATTCAAGTTCAGTGTATGCCGATGCTCTTGTGGCATGGTTCCCCGCCAAAAAACTCTTTTCGCGCGAGAGACAAGCTTGCCATCTTGAACATAACCAGCATGAACTTCGACGTCTGAGGCCCATGTTTTTCCCAGATTGTGAATGGATATATCAATACTGCTAGGTAGCTTAGGTGATACAACAGCACCTGGTACAAAATCCGTATACACGAAGGCCCGATTTGCGATCTCGAATTGGCGCGTATTACTCTCGACAGCACGCGCTGCATACCATATGCTGCCGCTGGCGATAAGCGGTGATAGCAATGCTAACACCACTGTTAAATGGTGCGGTCGATCGGCGACTTTCCTCTTCCGTTCTACTTCGCCAGGAATCCACAAGCCACTCTCGGTATATGGCATAGCCGAGATCATACGAGGGACGGTATGACCATGTCAACGCCGGAAACACGATGATATTACCACCCGGAAGCGGCGTCCAATGAGATCGAGGCATGAACGCCGACGCGTTCACTCGAACAATCGCGCCTCTGTTTCTGTAGGCGTCTGCATGGTCGTTGAGGCTTGCGCAAGTACAGCCTCCAGGGCACAACTCACATACGGCATGCCAGTAGCCCGGCTTTTCATCAGCGGCCGCCCACCACTCTGCAGCAATTGCACGTTCCCCACTGCCGACTCCGGCATCCCCTCATACACCGCCACGAAGAGCGGCAAGTCCAACCTCAGGCAATCCCGGCCCGCCTGAATACTGCCGCCGGTAGCCCGCGCCTCAATCAGCACCATGGCCCGGGACAGCCCGCAGATCGTCCGGCACCGCGTCATCGCATGGCTGACACTCCACGGCAGGTTCGCGCCAAACTCGCTCACCACCGTCACCCGCGCCGGGTCCCAGCACTCGCGAATCTCGCTCTTCACCAGAAAGCGCAGAATCCCTTCGGCGACAACCACCGTGGTTGTCCCTCCGGCGCGTATAGCCGCGCAGTGCGCGTTCGTGTCCACCCCCGCCGAGTATCGCGAAACGACGTTCACGCCCCTTTCCGCCAGCAGGCCAGCGGCATCCCGGGCCGTGGCCATTCCCTTTTCGGTCGCCTCGTGGGATCCGATGAAACCGACGCCGACAGCGCTCAGCAGCCCTAAATTGCCCTGGCAAAGTAGGACGACTGGGGCGTGCTCATCCAGAATGCTCCGCAGCCCTGCGGGATAGGCATCGTCGGTAACGGAAAGGGCATTGATTGCCCTGGCGGCCAGTTGGTCCCATTGCCGTTCTATTTTTTCGCGTGATGCCGGTAACGCGGCGATTTGCGCATCGGTGAGCGATCCCCAGAGGAACGAACGGTCTCCCAGAGCGCCCTCGCCTACGGGACCGCAGCCCTTCAACCTAAAAACGGCAGTTAGCCTGCCGCGAGTGGCCTGATTTCCGCCTGGAGCGGGCCGGTCCCGCCGCAGAATTTGTAGAAGATCTGCCGCAACATCGTG
>LNFE01000219.1 GCA_001464575.1 Acidobacteria bacterium Ga0077553
CCCCCGAAAAGGACCGCTGGTTCATCGGCCGCCCCATCGACGACCACGTCCGCGTCCTCCGCCGCGCCGACTGGCTCCCCGCCCGCCAACTCTTCAACATCGGCAAAGAGTCCTCCGTCTACGACGAAGCCAACCGCGCCGGCCTCTTCTACGCCCAAAGCTGGGCCGTCGTCCATCTGCTCTATACCCAGCCCGGCTATCGTGAGCACATCCAACAGTTCGCCGAACTCCTCGACGAAGGCGTCCCGGCCGAAGAGGCGTGCCTCCGTGCCTTCCGCCGCAGCGCGACCCAGGTCCTCGACGACGCCCGCCAACGCATCCTCCGCGACGCCCTCCCCGTCGCCGCTGTCGCCGCCGACCCCCTCGACGCCCCCCGCGTCCAGGTCGACACCGTAAATGAAGAGATCGTCGCCGAACTCGCCCTCGCCTGCGGCAAAACCGCCCTCGCCGCCCGCATCTACGAGGGCCGGAACAGCGCCACCCCCCTCGGCCTCCTCGCTCTCGCCCGTGGCGACAACGCCCAGGCGTTAAAATATTTTAACCAATCTATCGCCGAAGGCGCCCCCGACTCCACCCCCTACTTCGAAGCCGCCATGCTCCGCCGTGACTCGAAGCAGCCCTTCGAACCCCTCCTCCGCCAAGCCGTCGAACGCAACCCCCGCCACGCCGAAGCCTGGTTCCTCCTCGGCCTCGAAGCCGCCAAGCGCGACCAGCTCGAAGACGCGATCGAAGCCTATCAAAAGGCGACCGCGATCCTCCCCCGCCAAGCCAACTTCTGGCACGCCATGGCCATGGCGCTCCACCGCGCCGGCCGTCGCGAGGAAGCCGCCGGCGCCGCCCAGAAATGCCGCCTCGCCGCCACCACCACCGCCGAACGTGAAATGGCCGCCGCCCTCAATGGCTTCGTTTCGTCAAGAGCCTCCGCCCCAGCCCCGAAACAACCCGCCGTCGTCATCCCGGACGCCTGGCAAGGCCTGCAAGGCGACGCCATCAGTGACGGCGTCCTTGAAGAGTTGGTTTGCGGCGACCCCGCCGTCATGCGCATCAAAGGCGTCGGCGAACTGCGCGTCCTCCGCCCCCGCGAAATCCGCATCACCGGCGGCTCCCGCGAACTCGCCTGTGGCCCGGCCGATCGCAAGGTCCGCGTCGGCTACATTCAAGCCACCCGCGAACTCGTTTCGGTGGAGTTCGTGCCGTAGCTTATCCTGAATTCATGGAACCTTGGCTGGCCGGCAAACACGCCGATCTCGATCCGCTCCGCCGGCTCCTGGCCTGCTCCCTCGATCACGCCCTCGGCGATCTCCGCCAGTGGACCCCCGCCGAACCAAATACCCGGGTTGCGTTCCACCTCCGGCACATCGCCGGCTCGGTCGACCGCCTCTGGATCTACGCCCTCGGCGGCCAACTGAAAGAAGCCCAACTCGCCTACCTCCAAGCCGAGAACCAGGGCCCCGGAGACCGCGACGAACTCCTCGCCGCCGTCGCCCAGGTCTTCGAACGCGTCCAAACAGAACTCCGCATGCTCGAGGACATCGACTACCGCGAACCCCGTTACGTCGGCCGCCAGCGCGTGGAGGTCCCCCTCGGCCTCCTCCTCGGCCACATCGCTGAACACACCCAACGCCACACCGGGCAAGTCATCGCGTTGTCCCAATGAAGTGGCTCCTCCTGCTCCTGGCCCTCGGCCCGGGCGACGTCTACCGCGAGTTCCCGGACGCGAAGTCGATGCCTCCGGAACAACTGGCTGGCGCCATCCGCGCGGAAAGCGCCGCCGGTGAAGTCTCCTTGGCCCTCCTCCGCGGCAAGAAGGTCGAAGGGCCCGTCCGCGTCTACTTCGGCGCCTCCATCGAAGGTCCCCAAGGCCGTATCGTCTCCCCCCGCAATGCCGCCACAATCAAGGACGACCCCGTTATCCGTTTTGAAGCCGAAGGCGATGCCGAGCTCTGGGCCTATTTCGAACGTCTCGGTTCGGCTTGGCATCGCATCGCCCCCGAGTGGAAGACGCAGTGGGTCCCCGACCAACCCCAACGCGGCATCAAGCTGCAACTGCGCGTCCGCCGCGCCGACGGCCTCTGGGCCGTGGCCCGTCAAGTGGACGACATCACTCTCGAACGCAAGAAGCTTTCCGTAAAGATCTTCCAAGCCGGCAACCCCGGTCCCGAGGCCCTCACTCGAGCCACCGAAGCGGCTTGGCTTGTCGGCGAGGAGATCCGCCCGGTCGCGCTCGATCAAATCGGTGCGCCGCCCGAAAAGGGCGCCGCGCTGCTCGTCCGCTTTTCCCGTTAACTACAGGTCGTCCGGCGCCTCACCCAACTGCACCTTCAGCTTCGAAATCTTTTTCTGCCGCGCGATCGTCAGCTCCACCGTATCCCCTGCCCGCTTCTTCGCCAACGCTCGCGTAATCGCATCTGGCCGGTCACACGGCATGCCATCGATGGCCATAATCAGGTCGCCGCCGATGCCTACCTCCTGATTCCCCACCACCACCACCTGCCGTGCACCCCGCAAGCCCGCCCGATCCGCTGCGCTCCCCCGTTGCACCACCTGCAGCAGCAGGCCACCATCCACCGGCAGATCCAGCGCCTCGGCCCATTCCCCCGCAACGTAAAGCACCTCTACGCCGAGCCGCGGCTTCTTATAGCTCCGCCCGGCGCGATGGTCGCTAATCATTACCTTCGCCTTGTTGATCGGCATCGCAAAGCCAATCCCAATGTTCCCGCCCGGCCCGTAGATCGCGGTGTTAATGCCGATGACGTTCCCCTGCGAATCGAGCAGCGGCCCGCCGGAGTTGCCGGGGTTAATGGCCGCGTCCGTCTGCATCATCCCTTCGAGCTCCCGGTCCTCATCGGCGCGGATCGTCCGTCCTACGGCCGAGATGATCCCGGTGGTCAACGTACCGTCCAGGCCAAACGGATTCCCAATCGCGAGCACCTTCTGGCCAACCTGAATGATGTCGGAATCGCCGAGGGTCAGCACCGGCAGCTTCTTCCGCGGCACGATTTTGATCAACCCGAGGTCATTGTTCGGGTCCTTGTACAGCACCTGAGCGTCATACTTAGACTGGTCAGGTAGCGTGACCACCACTTTCTGGTTCCCGGCCAGCACATGGTTATTCGTCAGGATCAGGCCGCTGGCATCAAAAATGAAACCGGAGCCTGTCTCCTTCGCCGGAACCACCTCAAAGAAGCTCGCGCGCCGATAAACCGTGCTCGAGATATTCACCGTCGCCGCCCGGGCGCGTTTATACACGTCGATGTTGTTCTGCTCATCGACGCCCAGGCCAGCCCCCTGCACCACCTTCGCCTCCTGCCACCCCGGTCCATCCGCCGCCGCGGTCGGCGATCCGACGGGCGGGAAGAAGCGAGACTTGGCGATCGTGGTCAGGTAGAAGAACGCGCCAACGAAGGCCAAGGCAACGATGAGATAGCGGAACCGTTTCATAGGGAAAGGGTCACTCCTGGAGAGCCCTAAGCTCATTATAAGTTTCTTCGATTTGGCGCCGGGTGTCGTCCAGGGAAATCGATGTGTCTATGACGTAGTCCGCGAACTTTCGTTTCTGGGCCAGAGGTATTTGCCGCCGAATCCGGGCCAGCGCCTCCTCCCGCGTCCACTGGCTCCGCGCCATCGCCCGGCCGATCTGCGTCTCTTCGTCGCAGGTCACCAGCACCACCCGGGCGAACTGCTTATAAATGCCGGTTTCGATGTGGATCGCCGCCTCATACAGCACGATCGCGTGGGGGTCGGCCTCGAAGATGGCCAGGAATCGCTGCTCCCGCAAGGCTTCCACCAGCGGATGGACAATCGCGTTCAGTTGCGCCAGCTTGGCCGGGTCCTGAAACACGATCGCTCCCAAAGCGCGGCGGTTAATCGAGCCGTCCGGGTGGCAGATGCCTTCGCCGAACAAGGCCACTGTGGCATCACGCCCCGGTCCGGACAGAACCTCGTGACCCAGGCGGTCGGCTTCCACGAGTTCGCAACCCAGTTCCCCAAACATCCGCCCCACGGTGGACTTCCCTGTCGCGAGGCCGCCCGTGAGCGCAACCGTCAGCATCCCTGGTGACGCTCCGCCGCTTCCACCGTGTTGCTCATCAGCATTGCAATCGTCAACGGGCCCACCCCACCGGGAACGGGCGTCCACGCGCTGGCGAGAGCCGAGACGTCCAGCGGATGCACATCGCCCACCAGCATCCTGCCCTTCTCGTCAAACTCGGCGAGAGACTGCGGATCATTCCGCCAAATCGCCGCCACCTCGCTCCGCTCCGTCAACCGGTTGATGCCCACATCGATCACCACCGCCCCGGGGCGGATGTGTTCCGCCGTCAGAAACGCGGGCCGCCCAATGGCGCCCACTAGGATCTCGGCCCGCTGGCACTCCGCGGCCAGGTCCACCGTCCGCGAGTGGCAGATGGTGACCGTGGCGTGCGCATGCAGCAACAGCATCGCCATCGGCTTGCCGACGATGTCGCTCCGCCCCACCACCACCGCCCGCTTCCCGGCGACTTCGATTCCAGACCGCCGCAACAGCTGCATCACCCCGTTCGGCGTACACGGCCGCGACCCCGGCAGCCCAATCGATAGGCGGCCGACATTCACCGGATGGAAGCCATCCACGTCTTTTTCGGGATCGATCGCCTGCAGCACCTGCCGCGCGTCAATGTGTCCGGGCAACGGCATCTGCACCAGAATCGCGTCGATCGAGTCGTCCGCGTTCAACTCATCGAGAATGGCGAGCAACTCCGCGGTCGTCGTCGACTCCGGCCGGATGATCTTCTGGCTCACCAGCCCAAGGCTGGCGCACGTCTTCACCTTGGTATTGACGTACACCTCACTGGCCGGGTCGCCACCCACCAGAACCACGGCCAGGCCGGGCCGCCGAGGAAGCGCCGCGATGCGCGGCTGCAGTTCACCAAGAATTTCGTCGCGGACGCGCTTGCCGTCCAAAATCTGAGCCATGGTTACAGGCTACTATTTGCCCCCGGTCCCGCGCCTTACATTAAAGTTTTTCTGTCATCTGCCGATATCCATTCTATGAAGCGGGTACTCTCGGCAATCGTGCTCCTGGTGTGCGCCCTCCCGGCGTTGGCCGGTGAGATTGCCGGGAAGGTGATGATCACCCGGACGCTCACGAAAAAACGGGTAGTCGTCGATGTCTACGCCCCCCGGGGCGGTGCTCCGGCCACTGCCGCTTCCCCGCAAGACCTTGACGAGTGGGGCCGCACGGTCATCTATGTGGATACCTCCATGCCCGTGGAATCGTCTTCGGTAATCGCGCAGATCGGCCAGCGGAACCGTCGATTCGAGAAAGAGGTGCTGGTGATTCCCGCGGGCAGCAGCGTCTCGTTCCCGAACGGGGATCCGATCTTTCACAACGTGTTTTCCCTCTCGAAGGCCAAGCCTTTCGACTTGGGCTACTATCCGCAGGGCCAGACCAGGACGGTGCGATTTGAGAAGCCCGGCCCCGTGCAAGTGTTTTGCCATCTGCATACAAACATGAGTGCGGCGATTCTCGTCGTGCCGAATCAACTCTTCGCGCAACCATCGCCGGACGGCGCCTTTCGCATCGCCGGGGTGCCGCCGGGCAAGCACACGGTGCGGCTCTGGCACCGCAGTGCTGGCTTCCTCCAGCAAGAGGTAGATGTTCCCGCCGAAGGCGCCGCGAACGTCAGCTTCAATCTGCCTCTGGCCACGGTGAAGTCCGTAGGACCCTAATGCCTGCCCATGCGGAACTCCTCCCTCACTCGCCGTGTCGTGCTGTTCGTGCTGCTGCCTCTGGCGGTTGTGTTTGCGGCAAGCCTCTTCTGGATGGAGCGGGCCCTGCGGCAAAGTACGGCGGCCGAAGTCCGCGCGGACTTGCAGAAACGCGAACTCCGGCGGCAGCGGGAGCATGCCCGGCAGAGCCGCGAGTTGCAGCGAGCGCTCCAAGTTCTGAGTGAAAACGCCGGTCTGAAGGCGGTTCTCACCTTGCAACGGGATCTGGAGGACTCCGGAGCGTTGCGCGACCCGGTGGAACGGGCCGAATTGCAGCGGACTTTGGACGAACGTTTGGAGGCGGTCCGCGAGTCTGTCGACGCCGATCTACTCGCCATGGTGAACTCGCGGGAGGTCACCGTGGCCGAGTGGCGCCGGCGTCCCGGCGGCGTCTATCTGCGCCAGGAGATCCCGATCAATCTCGAACGGGAAAACCTCGGGCGGCTGGTTGTCGGCCGCGAGTTAGATCTGGCGACGATTAGCGGCGGGGCCGAGGCGGTGCTGATCAAGGACGGCCGCGTCGAGCTTTCCACTTTACCCGGCGAACGGTTTGCCGGGCTCGCGCGCGATTGGACGCAGCCCGGTGAGTTGCTTCTGGGAACGGAGCGATGGTTAGCCGTGCCGATGGCTTCGACCGAGCTTGGCGACGGCCGGCGCGTCGTCATGCTGGCGTCGGTCGATGCGGCGGTAGCTCCCTTCGTCCGCACGTTGCGGATGGTACTCGCCCCGGCGGGGGCGATCAGCCTCGGGTTGGTTCTCACCCTCGTCTGGTTGACTTCGCGGGCCGTGACGCGGCCGCTCCAGACCCTCACTGCTGCCTGTCAGGAGAGCATTCAGAAGGGCATTCTCGAAATTCCGCCCACCCGGCGAGCCGGAGTACTCGAAATCGATGTCCTCGCCGATAGTCTGCATCGGGCGGCCGTGGCTGCCTCCGATGCTCGCCATAGTCTCGAACAGGCTTACCTCCAGATCCTGGAGGCGCTCGTTGAGGGTCTCGAAGCCCGCGATCAGTACACGGCCGGCCACAGCCGCCGCGTCAGCCAGTACTCGGTTTGGATTGGCGAACAACTCGGGCTCGCCCCACCGGTCTTGGAACGTCTGCGGATTGGGGCCCTGCTACACGACATCGGCAAAATCGGCATTCCCGACGCCGTGCTCTTGAAAGACGGGCGGCTGACCGATGAGGAGTTTTCGACCATCAAGAAGCATCCCGAAATCGGGGTGCGGATTCTTGAGCGGATCGGCGCGTTTCAAGAGTATCTGGGGGCTGTCGGCCTTCATCACGAAAATCACGACGGCAGCGGATATCCGCAGGGTCTGCGCGGCGACGAGATTCCCGTTGAAGCCCGCATCGTGCACGTTGCTGACGCCTATGACGCCATGACCAGCAACCGCCCCTACCGCAACCGTATGCCCGAGGAGAAGGTCCGGCGGATCATCCGCGAGTGCAGCGGCACCCAGTTCGACCCGGCCGTCGTTGCCGCTTTCTTTGCCAGCCCGATCGATAGCACGGCGGCCAATTTGGAGAAGTTACATGAAGCGATTCAGAATCCCGGCAATCCTCTATCTGTGGCTGATGCTGCTCAGTCCCTGGCCGGCTGAGGCTCAGGAGGCGCAGATCGGCTTCGAAGTCCCGATGACGTTCACCTTCGGGGCGACGGTGACAGACCGTTTCAAGAACACGATTCCCGAGTGGCTGAAGACGATCGACGAACCGATCCGGGTCAACCGCTCCGTGGCGGCGGCCGGCGCCCGGGTGCTGATCGCGCCCACGCTCAAGCTAGGGCGCCACTGGTACTTTCACGCGACGTTCCAAGGAAACACCTCGCCGTTCTTCCACTATGAGGCCTATCACGTCCGTGGTTACGGAGCCCGCATTCGGATGCTGCAGGGCTTCGGCGCCTATACCACCGGTGGCGAGACCGGAAGCGTCACCGTCAAGGTCGGCAAACTAACGACGGCGTTCGGCCAGTTCGCCACCCGCTATAACGACCGCGACAACGCCCTGATCGATGCCCCGATGGCTTATGGCTCCTATCTCCTCCTCCGGCCCGATCTCATTCCGTGTTCGAATTTCGACCTCGAGCACCAGCAGCGGGTTCATCCGAATGTCGCTGCCTACCACTGCAACCACGTCGAGTCGTACACGTACGGCGTCCTGCCGGTAACCCCATACGGCATCTTCGGCGCCGAGGTCGACGTCACTTGGCGCCGCCTCGACGGACGTCTCCAGTTGGCGAACGGGTCACCCTCCAATCCCCAAAAAATCACCTCCTCCAGTCAAGCGGCCCAGTGGGCCGGTGGCGCCGGCGTCACTGTGGTGCCCGGGTTGCGCGTAGGCGTCTCCGGGTTTCGGGGGCCGTGGCTCGAATCGAGCACCCAGTCCCAACTGGACCGTGGCCTTCACTGGCGGCAATTCAACGCGAGCGGTATCGGGCTCGATGCCCAGTGGGCGCGTTCCCGGTTGGCCTTGAGCGGCGAGTGGCAACGCCTGCTCTACAGCTACCCGAATTTCCGATCCGGCCCTTCCGTCCAGTACGGCTATGTGGAGGGGAAGTGGACGCTGCATCCCCGCTGGTTCGCCGCCGCGCGCGCGGGCTATCAACGGCACAGCGTCGTGACGGACGAGTCGACGCCTGGGCACTCCCATTTTCTGCCGACGCGGATGGCCTACGAGTTCGCCGCCGGCTACCGGCCCCGCCAGGGGCACCTGCTGAAAGTCGGTTATCTTTGGATGCCGAGCACCGAGCGATACGGCCCTCGGGATGATGTTTTCGGCTTCCAATGGGTGGCCGATGTCCCCACCCTCAGTTGGACCCGGTAGCCGCTCAGTTCCAATACGTCCGGTCCAGACTGCGATACTGCACCGCCTCGGCCAGATGCTTGGCCGCAATCTGGTCCCGGCCATCAAGATCGGCGATGGTTCGCGCCACCTTCAGAATCCGGTCGTGCGCCCGCGCACTTAGCCCCATCCGCCGCACCGCCATTTCAAGCGTACGCTCCCCGGCCTCGTCCAGGCTGCAGTGCGTCCGCAGTTGCGCGCTGGGAATGTGCGCGTTGTAAAAGCCCCGCGCGTGTTGCCTTTCTCGGGCCGCGCCCACCCGTTGCCGGAAGTGTTCCGAACTCGTGGCGGCATCGGCCCCGCGCAGATCCTTATAGGGCACGGCCGGAACTTCAATATGCAGGTCGATCCGGTCGAGCATCGGGCCGCTGATCTTCGCCAAATAGCGTTGGATAATCCCCGGGGTGCATCGGCATTCGCGCGTCGGGTCACCGTGGAATCCGCACGGACACGGATTCATCGCCGCCACCAGCATGAACCGGGCCGGAAACCGGGTGGAAGAGTTGGCCCGCGCAATCGTCACCGCCCCCTCCTCCATCGGTTGCCGCAACTGTTCCAACACATTCCGGGCGAACTCCGGGAACTCATCCAAAAACAGCACCCCATGGTGCGCCAGGCTGGCCTCTCCGGGGCGCGGCGTCCCGCTGCCGCCGCCGATCAATCCGGCGTCAGAAACCGTATGGTGCGGAGACCGGAACGGGCGCAACCGCAGCAACCCATGCCCCTTGGCCAACTGGCCCGCCACCGAGTGAATCTGTGTCGTCTCGAGCGACTCCGGAAAGGTCAACGGCGGCAAAATCCCGGCCAAGCGCTTCGCCAACATCGTTTTGCCCGAGCCCGGTGGCCCCACCAGCAGCACATTGTGCCCCCCGGCCGCGGCCACCTCCAGCGCCCGTTTCGCCGTCGCCTGCCCGCGCACATCCGAAAAATCGGGGTAGTCCGGCTGCAGCGACCCGTCGAGCGTCGACTGCACCGGATCAAACTTCAGCGGCTCGTTGACAATCCCCACCGCCTCGGCAATATGCTTCACCCCGTATACGTTCACCCCCTCCACCACGGCCGCCTCGGCGGCGTTCTCAAACGGCACAATGACATTTCGAACATTCCGCTGCCGCGCGCACACCGCAATCGAGAGCGCCCCGCGGATGGGCCGCACCGCGCCATCGAGCGAAAGTTCGCCGATCGACAAGTGCTGTTCGCTCTGGTGCAGCGTCCCCATGGCGCCCAGAATGCCCAAAGCCATCGGCAGGTCGAAGCCAGGGCCCTCTTTGCGGACATTGGCGGGAGCCAGATTGATCGTTACCGCCCGGGCCGGGTAGCCGAAACCAGAGTTCATCAGCGCCGACTTGATCCGCTCCCGGCTCTCGCGCACCGCCAGATCCGGCATGCCAACCGTGATGAAGTCGCGCGCCGAGCCCGAGTTATACAGGTCCACCTCGACGTCAATAAGGTGCGCGTCGATCCCGTAGACGGCGGCTGATCGGGTGCGAAAAAGGCCCATGTAACAGGAGTGGGCCGCACCAGGATTTCTCTCACTCGACCGTAAAGGGATGATCAGAAGCGGTGCGGCCGCCGCTCACCCGGTCATGCAGCAGGAGCTGAATCCGGTAGGCGCCCGGCGCCAGATCCTTGCCCAGTTGCAGGCTGAGGACGCTCGGGAGATATCTGCGCGGATAGGCCGACTCCCCAGTCTGCTCCGCCGCCACCTCCTGCCGGAACAGGCTCACCCCAGCCGCGTTGAACGCCTCCAGGCCGTAGGCGATGTCGTATCGGTTCCCCTCGCCGCGCGCAAACCCGATGATCGAGAACTTCGCCCAGACCATGTCCCCTGGGCGGTAGGCTGGCGTCAGCACCGGTTGAGGAGCGTCCTCCTGCCGATAGAAACCGAAGTTGAGCGCGCTCAGCGAGGCATCCGCTGCAATCACTGGCCCGGCCAGCGGAATCTCGGCCAGCCTGGCTGTCTTCGCACTTGCAACCTGGTCTTCCAACTCGATGGTGAGTTTGGACTGGCCCCGCACCAGACCCGACGGCAGCTCCATCTCGGCGCTGACCTTTGGCTTCCACTGCTTGTCCTCCGGGGCGAGGTCAGCCACCACCTCGCCGGTCGCCGGCTTCGCCAGGGGCAATCCCGCGTCATCCGTCAGGGTGACGGTGTAGCGCAGGCGGACGCGGGGATCGCTATCGTCGTCCGCTTTAACGGCCCGTGCCCCGGTCACCGTGAATCGCACGAAAACCGTCTCTCCGCTTGCAAACGGGCGAGCCACCGCTTCCCCGCCATCGGTGGCGCTCAACATCACTTAATCAATCGCCAGACCAGCCGGTGCTTGCGCGAAACTAGTTGCCGAGAGCAGGACCAGCCACACCGCCAGGCGTAATTTTGGCTGGAATCTCGATCTGGGCAATCTGTTCCTTTTCCGGATCTCCGCCGCTTGAGACCTGCAATTTGTACGCGCCAACAGGGACATCAAATACAACATATCCTTGTTCCGTTCCCGACGGGGCCACCCGGCGCAGGATGCCCATCCATTGCGGAAAGCCTTGAATCTCCGTCACCTCCGGAATCTCGGTGCCATCGGCCGCAATCAGCCGGGTATGCGGCAGGGTGATCTCCTCGCCACTCCCGTTGGTCGCGGAGAGGAAAATCACCAAGTAGCGATTCTTAAGCGACTCTTTGGCCCCAGGCAGTTCCATCCGATAGTCCGCCGTCAGTCCGACGTACGTCACGGGCCCGGCCGTGGCTCGATCGCCCATGCGATAGACGTTCGCCTTCAGCGCAGCGGGATCGCCGCCGCAAGAGACGCAGGAAGCCAACAGGGCCAAGGCAGATAAGATGGAGGGGTAGCGTAGGGCGGTCATACGTGCGGGTCAAGTAAAGCCGGGAAACAATTCAACGCACCAAATGGGTACGCGAAAGAATCACGACTGGAAGTAAGGATGTTTAATTATGAGAGTACTTCAGCTAGGATTGCAATCGGCTGTTTTGATGGCCGGAGTAGGTGGACTGTTCGCGCAAGCGAAACACCCCGTTAGCGGCCGCGTCATTGCGCCCGTGATGAGCGCGGCGGGAGCCGATTGGCTGGAGCGCGGGGAGCGCGAAAGCGAAGAGAGTCCCTCGAAAGCGATCCGGGCCTTGGACATCAAACCCGGCATGACGGTGTGTGACTTGGGGGCCGGCAGTGGTTACTACACCGTGCGGATGTCGCGCTTGGTGGGGCCGTCCGGTAAGGTCTACGCCGTCGACATCCAACCCAAAATGCTTGACCTTCTCGCCAGACGGCTCAAGTCCGAAGGCATCAATAACGTCGTGCCCGTCCTCAGCTCCGAGGACGATCCCAAACTCCCGCCCAAGTCCCAGGACCTCATCCTGCTCGTCGACGTCTATCACGAGTTCGCCCGCCCGCAAATCATGCTGCAGCGCATGCGCGAGGCCCTCAAAGACGACGGGCGCCTGGTGCTCCTCGAGTTCCGCAAAGAGGATTCCTCCGTTCCCATCCGGCTGGAGCATAAGATGAGTATTGCCGAAGTGAAGGCTGAACTGGAGCCGGAAGGATTTCGGATCGACAAGGTGCTGGACGTATTGCCTTGGCAGCATATCTTCATCTGTAAGAAAAAGTGAAATGAACTGGACCAAAGGCCTCCGCCTGCCGGCGGAATACTCCCTCCACCACAACCGGGTTACGGGCGCCAAGGTGCATCAGCTTACCGCGCACGAGTCCACCAACCACGCCACGTACTTCCTGCAGAGTTCCTTTACCCCGGACGGCGGGACGATGTTATTCATCTCCAATCGCAGCGGCTCCTGGCAACTGTTCGCCGTCACAGAGTTCCCTGGTGGCGACATCGTGCAGCTCACTGACGGGACGCCGATCCATCCCTTCTCCCCGGCCTTTCATCCGGCGGGCGACCGCGTGTTTTTCGTCCGCGGCAGCGGGATCTGGTGGCTCCGTTTAGACACTTTGGCTGAAGGGTGTGTGGTCGACTTCGGCGGCGGCTCCATGGGCGAATGCTCGTTCGATGCCTCCGGGGAATGGCTCGTCGCGGCGGTGAAAAAAGAGGCGCAGTCCGGTTTGGCGGTGGGGCGGGCAGACGGAACGGCGTGGCATGTCATCCCGTTCCCTCGGACGGTGATCCATCCGCAGTTTCACCCCTTGGAGCCGGAGTGGATCGAGTTCGCCGGCGACCCGGCGCCGCGCATGCATCGCGTGCGGCGCGACGGAACGGAGCTCGAGTGCCTCCATGTTCACGACAACCAGGAGTTTGTTGTCCACGAAACTTTCCTCGGTCAGACCGGTCAGGTCGTCTACACCGTCTGGCCCCGGGCGCTGCGGAGCATGGACTGGCGGACGCGGGAACACCGGACCATCGCTGAGTTCAACGCCTGGCACATTACTCCCAACCGGGCCGGGACAGCCGTGCTCTGCGATACGAATCACCCGGATGAGGGCATCTTTATTGTCGATGTCGCCACCGGGACGCGGCGATTGGTCTGCCTCTCGGAGTCGAGTAACGGCGGGTCGCAGTGGCGCACCAGCCAGTATGCGCTGGCCGAAGATTTTGCGGCGGCCCAAAGTGCCGCGAAAAGCGGCCGGGCCCTCAGCTGGATGGAAGTGGGGACCGACACGGTTTACGGTCCGCAGTGGACGCACCCCCATCCCTCTTACTCCCGCGACGAGCGGAGCGTCGTCTTCACCAGCGATCGGACGGGCCACGCGCAGGTTTACGTGGCCGAGATTCCGTTCGACTAGAACCCGGACTTCATCGCCTCAAAGTCCTTGTGAAACGCCTCCAGCACCCGGTTCGTTTTTTCCCCCAGACCACACGCTTCGAGTAGCGGCGCCGGATCTTCCAATTCCCCATCCGGCGGAAACAGGCTGATGCCGAACTGGTTCACCGCGTGGTCGGCCAATTGGATGGCCCGGCTCAACGACATCAATCCAGGCGCCGAGGAGTCCGCGTCCGGGTTGTGGTGATAACGCACCGCCGACCGCACCGGAATCGGCAGTTGCCATTTTTCAAGCACCGCCAGCGAAAGCTCCGGATGCGTAATGCCCAGCAGTTCGTGTTCGCACTCGAGCGAGGTACGGCCAGACGTTTTCTGCAGCTGGCAAACCTCCGTGTACGCGTCCGGAATGCCCACGGCAAACATCAGTTTCCCCAAGTCGTGCATCAGCCCGGCGATGAAAGCTCCCTCGGCGTAGTCGATCGGCAGATGCTGGGCGAGAAGATCAGCCAGCAGCGCGGTTGCAATGGCGTGTTGGTTGAAGCGCGAGTCCGACCAGCCTTTCGGCAACTTCAACTGCGTCAACATCCGGGCCACCTGCATCGCCAGCACGATATTGCGCAACTTCACCGTGCCGAGAATCGCGATCGCCTGCCGCACGCTGCTCACCGAAGCGGACCGGCCATAGGCGGCGGAATTGACGATGCGGAGCACATTGCCCGCCAGTACGGCGTCCTTTTCAATCCAGTCGGCCAGTTCCGTCAGCATGACATCCTCGCGCGCGAGCGTGGCCATCAGCTTGGCAAGAACCGGGTTGAAAGGGGGAAGTTGTCCAAGCGCCTGAAGCGCTTTTTCTCTGGCGGCGGAAGGGGTGAGGATGGCATTCATTGCGGCTTCGTCTCCTTCACCTTCTCGGCAGGCCCTCGAAAAGTCTTAAACTGATGAGTGTGATTGAGCCTCCTCCGTTCGTTGAAGCGCCGGCGGTTGCCGTCCGGGATCTCCGGAAGGTCTACGGCACGAAGGCGGCGGTGGACGGCCTGACCTTATCGGTGCCCCGCGGCTGCTTTTTCGGCTTCCTGGGACCCAACGGGGCAGGGAAAACTACCACCATCAAAATGTTGATGGGCCTGGCCACGCCCACCTCGGGCGAAATCGAAATGTTGGGCCTGCGCATGCCGGACGACGCCCTGGCAATCAAGCGGCAGATCGGCTTGGTTCCCGACGACACCCTGCTGTTCGACCACCTCACGGGCCCCGAGTTCCTCGAGTTCATCGGCCGCCTCTACGGCCTCGAGCCGCGCCTGTCGCGCGAGCGCTCGCGGGAGCTGCTGGCGCTCTTCGAAATGGACGGCCACGATCAAAAGCTCATCGGCGAATACTCGAAAGGCATGCGCAAGCGGGTGGCCATGGCCGCCGCCCTCATCCATTCCCCGCAACTGTTCCTGCTCGACGAGCCGTTTGAAGGGGTCGACGCCGTGGGCGCGCGCCTGATGAAAGACATCCTGCTCGACCGCGTCCGCCGCGGCGCCACCATGTTCCTCACCTCCCATGTGCTCGAAGTCGTCGAACGTCTTTGCGATCGCGTCGCGATTATTCACGACGGCAAACTCGTCATCGACGAACCGATGGCGCAGTTGCGCGCCGGCACCGAGACCCTCGAAGAAATTTTCGTACGTGTCGTCGGAGGCGCGCCCCGGGCCGCCGACGCGCTGGGGTGGCTCTAGCGTGCTGACCCAGGCGCGGGCGATTCTCTGGGCGCAGTGGCAAACCCAGCGGAACTTCTTCCTGCGGTCGCACAAAGCTGGGGTCGTCTTCACGTGGCTCAGCGGCCTGCTTTGGTACGGGCTCTGGGTCGCCGGGGCCGCCGGGGCCGCGCTGCTGACGGGCGGCGGGGTCCGGCCTGAAATCCTCGAGCCGGCGCTCATCTCCGCGCTCTTCTTCGTCTTTTTCTTCTGGCAGTTGTTCCCGGTGATGCTGGCCTCAAGCGGCGCCTTCCTCGACGTCAAGCGCCTGCTCGTCTATCCTATTCCCCCGGGCCAGCTGTTCTTTCTCGAAGTGGCGTTGCGGCTCTCCACTGGCCTCGAAATGCTCCTGGTGCTGCTCGGCGCCTGCGCCGGACTCATCTGGAATCCCCAAGTACCCTGGTGGGCCCCGTTCCCGATGCTCGTCTTCGGCGCGTTCAATCTGTTCCTGGCCAGTGGCCTCAAGACGCTGCTCGACCGGATGCTCCAGCGCAAATGGGTCCGCGAGATCCTCGTCTTCTGTTTTCTCGGCATTCTCCTCGTACCGCAGCTCGTGGCCATCAAGGGAATCCCGGCGCCCGTCGTGGCGCAGATCAAGCAGGCCGCCGTGTTGACCTGGCTCTTCCCCTGGAAAGCCGTGGGGCATCTGTCGAGCGGACACTTCGCCTGGGGGCCGCTCGCGGTCCTCGTGGCGTGGACCGCCGGCGCCTACTGGTTTGCCCGTACGCAGTTCGCCCGCTCCATGCGCCTTGAAGAGTTCAGCGCCTTACCCGCCGGACAAGCGGCGCCGCGGCGGTCCAACGGCTGGCTCGAAAAGTTCTACCGCGCGCCCGCCCTGCTGTTCCCCGATCCGCTGGCGGCCGTCATCGAAAAAGAGCTCCGCCTGCTCATCCGGGCGCCCCGCTTCCGGCTCGTTCTCCTCATGGCCTGCACCATGGGCCAACTCCTCTGGCTGCCCATCGGCATGCGCCGCGGCGCCGAAGAGGGCTTCGTCACTAGCAACTACCTCACCCTTTCGATGTCGTACGCCCTCCTCGTCCTCAGCGACATTCTCCTCTGGAACGTCTTCGGTATGGAGCGCGGCGCGGCGCAGGCCTGGTTCGTCACCCCGGTCAGCCTCCGCACCGTGCTGCGCGCCAAGAACCTGGTCGCTGCCTTCTTCCTGCTGTTCTGCCTGTTGATCATCTCCACCATCGTCATCGTGCTGCCGGTGCAGTTGACGCTGATCCAGTTCCTCGAGTCCGTCGGCGTACTCGGGGTCATGGCGCTGATGCTCATGGCCGTCGGCAACCTGGCCAGCGTCTACTACCCGCGCTCGGTGGACCCGGGCCAAACCTGGCGCAACACCTCCGGCGGCAAGGTGCAGGCCTTCATGCTCCTCGTCTACCCCGTCATCTCGATCCCCATTTCACTGGCCTATGTCGCCCGCTGGGCGCTCGATTCCGAGGTCGCCTTCTTCGGCGTCTTGGCGGTCGACCTGCTCATCGCCGCCACCGTGTACTGGGTCGCCACGGACTCCGCCATCGAAGCCTCCGTCGAGCAAAAAGAAGAAATGATCAGCACCCTCACCGCCTCGCAGCGGGAAGGGCCCATCTCCCTCACCTGACCCCTAGACGATTTCGCTGATCACCTGGCCATGCACTTCCGTCAGCCGCTCGCGGCGGCCGAGATGCAGATAGCTCAACGCGTCCTGCTGCAGACCCAGTTGGTTCAGAATCGTCGTGTGAATATCCCGGAAGTGGTACGGCTTCTCAATCGCACGCAGACCAATGGCATCCGTCGCCCCCACCACTTGGCCGCCCTTAATCCCGCCGCCCGCCATCCACATCGTAAAGCCCAGGTTGTGATGATCCCGGCCCTGCGTCCCCTCCGACTCCGGCGACCGGCCGAACTCTCCGCCCCAAACCACGAGCGTCGAATCTAGCAGCCCGCGCTGCTTCAAATCCTTGATCAACGCCGCAACCGGCTGGTCCGTATGGCCAGCCATCCGGATATGGTTTTCCTCGATGTTCGAGTGCGCGTCCCACTGCATGTTGCCGGGGCCGCCGCCGGCGACGACGGTGATGAACCGGACGCCGCGCTCTACCAACCGCCGGGCCAGCAAACAGCGCCGCCCGTAGTCGTCCGTCTCTTTCTTGCCGATCCCGTACAGCTCCTTCATCGCGTCGGACTCTTTCGAGATATCGAACGCTTCCGGCGCCTCGGTCTGCATCTTGAAAGCCAGATCATACGCTGAAATCCGGGCCTCGAGTTCCGCATCGCCCGGCTTCATCTCGGCTTCGTTCAAGTTGCGGAGCAGGTCCAGCGTCCGCCGCCGCTGCGGTGTCGTAATGCCTTCCGGCAGCTCCAGATTCAACACGGGCCGGGCCCCGGCGCGCAGCATGGTGGGTTGATACACCGCCGGCAAAAATCCCTGCGTGTACATCGGCTGGCCTGCTTCCAAAGCACCCTTCGGATCCGGCAGCACGCAGTAGGCCGGCAGCGATTCGCTCTCCGTCCCCAACCCGTAAGCCACCCAACTCCCCATGTTCGGAAAGCCCGGCAAAATCCGCCCGGTCATCAACTGATACTGCGCCGCCGAATGGACCACCATGTCGCCGTGGCACGAGCGGATAATCGCCAACTCGTCAACGATGCTGCCCTGGTGCGGGAACAGGTCCGAAACCTCGATGCCGCTCTTGCCGTAGCGTTTGAACGTGCGCTTGGTGCCCAACAACTTCGCTGTCTTTGAAACGAACTGATACTTCGCCTCGCCAAACTCCGCCGGTCGCGGCTGGCCGTCCAGTTGATTCAGCAGCGGCTTCGGATCAAACGTCTCCATGTGGCTCGGACCACCGGCCTGGAACAGGAAGATCACCGACTTGGCTTTCGCCTTGTCCGGCATGTGCGGCGGCTTCGGCGCCAACGGATTCTTCGCGGCTGCCTGCGCCGTCATCTGGGCGAAGGCCAGGGAGCCAAAGCCGCAGAAGGCATGGGTAAGAAATTCGCGACGGTTGCGGGTCCAGCGGAAGTGTTCAGACATTGTTAGTCCACGTACAGAAAAGCGTTGAGGTTAAGCACGGCGAGGGCGAACTCGCGGAGCGGTTGGCCTTCGTTTAAATATTGCGCCGCCAGCGTGCGCTCTTTGGCGGACGGGGGCCGGCCAGTCGTCAGCAGCCACGCGCGCTCCACCATCTGGTTCCGGTCGCCCTTCGCTTCGGCCTGAATGCGGGCCGCGAACGCCGTCGCCATTCGAGAGGCGAGGTCGCCATTCGTCAGTTCCAAGGCCTGCGGAGCGTGGGTGGACGACTCGCGTCGCGCACAACTGATCTGCAGGTCCGGCGCATCAAACGTCTCCATCATCGGCAGCCGCAAATTGCGCTTCGCCATCAGGTAGACGCTCCGTCGGTCGTGTTCAGTAGGGTCTGGGGTAATGGCCCATTGCGACGGCTTGTACAAAAAGTTCACCAGCTCCGGGTCCACCGGAATGATCACGCTCGGGCCGCCCGCCTTGGGGTTCAACTTCCCCGCCACCGCTAGCAGACTATCGCGCAGCTCCTCGGCCTCCAGGCGCCGCCGGCTCCAATGCCACAGCAGCTTGTTCTCCGGGTCTTCCGCCGCGGCCTTAGCCGAAATGGGCGATTCAAACGACTGCCGCCAAGTGCTCGAGGTCAGCAGCAGCTTGTGCATCGGCTTCATCCGCCAACCACCCGCGATCACCTGATTGGCCAGATAGTCGAGCAGCTCCGGATGCGACGGGCGCAGGCCCATCTTTCCAAAATCATTCGGCGTGGCAACCAGGCCGCGGCCAAACTGCCAATGCCAGATGCGATTGGCGATCACGCGCGAGGTCAACGGGTTCTCCGGATCCACCAGCCACTCCGCCAGCTTCGTCCGCGGATTCTCGGGCAGCGTCGTCCGTTCGGGCGCACCGTCCGGCAGCAGAACACCGAGCGGCCGCGCGCCTACTTTTTCCTTCGGCTGGTTATACTCGCCGCGATTCAGCAGATGAATCGGCGACGTCTTCGCAAAGTCGTTCTCCACGCTATACAGCGCGGGCAACGGAGTGGGCAGCTTATCATTGGCCGCCTCCAGCTTCTTTTCGAGTTCCAACCGCTCTTCGCCCACCTTGCCCCGCAACTGCGCGCGAAGCGCCTTGATCTCCTCCTGGGCCGCCTTGGCTTTGGCTTCCCAAGCGGCTTGCTCCTCCGGTGCGGCCAGCGGAATATCCTTCTCATGCGTGGCCGAGAAGTAGGCCTGAATCCGGTAATAATCAGACTGCCGGATCGGGTCGAACTTGTGGTCGTGGCAGCGGGCGCAGCCCAGCGTCACACCCATAAAAGCCGCGCCAACCACGTTCGTCATCTCCGTCAGCACTTCGTTGCGCGAACTGGCGACCTCCTGATTTCCGGCGTTCTTCCGCAGCGGACCCATCCGCTGCAAACCGGCGGCCACCCGCATCGGCTCGGCCTTCGGCGCAATCTCATCGCCGGCCAACTGCTCCATCAGAAACTTGTCGTAGGGCTTGTCTTCGTTGAACGACTGAATGGCGTAGTCGCGGAATCGCCAGGCCCCATTGCGATGCGTATCGTATTCAAAGCCGTCGGACTCAGCAAAGCGGACCACGTCGAGCCAATGCTGACCCCAACGTTCACCATAGTGCGGCGAAGCAAGCAGACGGTCCACCACCTTCTCCCAAGCGTTCGCCGACGTGTCGTTCAAAAACGCGTCCACCTCTTCCGGCGTCGGCGGCAAACCGATCAGGGTAAACGTCGCGCGGCGGATCAGCGTACGGCGGTCGGCCTCCGGCGCCGGGCTCAAGCCGGCCTTCTTCAGGCGGGCGAGCACAAACGCGTCCACCGGGTTTTTCACCCAGTCGTTATCGGCCGGATCTGTAAACGTGGGGACGTCGGGCGTAGCGCGCTTCTGAAAGGCCCAGTGCCGCCGCTCCACCGCCGTGTAGGTGCCCAGCGGAGCGACCGTCTCTTCCGCGGCCACATGGAAGACGAGTAGGGCCGAGAGCAACGCGGCTAATCGGTGAGAACGCATATTTATTAGGGATCATACATTTCCCTGGGACCGGTGACAAGGGGGAGTCTGCGAAACTAATTGGGATGCGGATCCTCCTGAATTCAATTGCGTTATGCAGTTTGAGCTTCGCCCAGGTAGCCGAGGTTCCCGTAATGGCCCCGGTCTCCCAATGGGAACCTCCGGCGGCCAAGTTGGCGGCATCGCTCGCGGAAAGCACCGCGGCAGCGCCTAAAAGCCTGTTGACCGTGGGAGAACGGTCGGAATGGAAACAAACCGGACGCTGCACCGACTCCGTCGCCTACGCCCGGGCTCTCGAAAAGGCCAGCCCCTGGGTGAAGACCGTCTCCCTTGGAAAATCGCCCCAGGGCCGCGACATCATCGCGACCATCGTCTCGAAAGACCGCGCCTTCACCCCGGAAGCCGCCCGCAAATCCGGCAAGCTCATCGTCCTGCTCGAAAGCTGCATCCACCCCGGCGAAGTCGACGGCAAAGAAGCCGGGGAAATGCTCCTCCGGGACGTCGTCGTCACCAAGAAGTACGCCGCCTGGCTCGACCAGGCCATCCTCATCAATATCCCCATCTTCAACGTCGACGGCCACGAGATCTGGAGCGGCTACAACCGCATCAACCAGCAAGGCCCCAACGAAATGGGCTTCCGCGCCACCGCCCAGCGCCTCAATCTCAACCGCGACTTCCTCAAAGCCGACGCCCCCGAAATGAAGGCCTGGCTCCGCTTCTTCACTGCCTGGCTCCCCGACTTCTTCATCGACAACCACGTCACCGACGGCGCCGACTTCCAATACGACATCACCATCGACACCCCGATGAACCAGGACATCTGGGCCAACCTCGCCGCCTGGACCCGCGACCGCTACCTCCCCGCGCTCAACGACGCCATGGCCACTGACGGCCACGTCATGGGTCCCTACGGCGGCTTCCGCCAGCGCGGCCGGCCCGAAAGCGGCTTCCAAACCCTCGGCGTCACCCCCCGGTTCTCGAACGGCTACCTCGCCGCGCAAAACCGCCTTCAAGACCCGCAGCTGGGGCCACTACAACATCATGAAGCGGTCCATTGAGATTCTCCTGCGCGATCCCAAAGCCCTCCAAGCCGCCGTCCGCGAAGCCGACCGTGCCGTCGCCGCCCTCGCCGGATCCGCCACCGCCGTCCACCTCGATGGCAAGTCGAGCGACGAATCGAAACCCTTCACCTTCCGGGCCCTCAAGGCCGTCGCCCGGCCCAGCTCCCTCACCGGCGCCCCGGTCCTGCAGTATCAGAAGGAGATCCTCGACATCCCCACCACCATCTACGACCGCATGACGACCACCCTCGCCGCCACCGTGCCCAAAGGCTACTACGTGCCCGCCGAATGGACCGAGGTCATCGAGCGGCTCGAACTCCACGGCATCAAAACCGAGCGCACCACGAAAGAGATCCGCGGCGAGTTCGCCACCTATCGCTTGAAAGAACCCAAGTGGAGTACGGTCCCCTTCGAAGGGCGGCTAGCCGTCGACTTCAAACAGGTGCCGGTCAAGGAGAAGCGCACCATTCCCGCCGGCAGCGTCTACGTACCCATGAACCAACGCGCCGCCCGCGTCGCGCTGAACCTGCTCGAACCCGCCGCCCCGGATTCCCTCGTCCGCTGGGGCTTCCTCAACGCGATCTTCGAACAGAAGGAGTACTTCTCCGACTACGTCTTCGAACCCATCGCCCAGGAGATGGCCCGCCTGCATCCCCAGCTCAAAGCCGAGTTCGAAGCCAAGCTCAAAGCCGACGCCAAGTTTGCCACCAACCCCCGCGCCCGGCTCCAGTGGTGGCACGAACGGTCACCCTACCTGGAGCCGGATAAGGACGCTTATCCCATCGTCCGAGTGGACTGAAAGTGCGCCTGCTCCTCCGCGACGAAGTGCTCAACGAGGAGACGAAAGAGGGACTCAACCATGTCGGGGTTGAGTCCCTGCTCCGCCGCCCAGCCGCGGCGGACGGCAATCATGGCCTGCACTCTCGCCGGATCGGCGACCGCCGCGGGAGAGCTCTTGAAGGGAGCTGCCGCCAGGACGTAGTGCCGCCGTTCCGCCAGGGTCCGAAGCAGCTCCGCGTCAAGCCGGTCGATCTCGGTGCGGACGTCCGCCAACGAGGTGCATTCCGCGGGCCGTTTCATGCCAGCAGCGCCTTCACGACGTGCGCCTTCTCCACGCCCGTCAGCTTTTGATCCAGGCCCTGGAACTTATACGTAAACCGCTCGTGGTCAATCCCGAGCAGATGCAGCATCGTCGCCTGGAAGTCCCGCACATGCACCGGATCCTTCGTGATGTTGTAGCTGAACTCGTCCGTCTCCCCATGCGTGTAGCCGCCCTTGGTCCCGCCGCCGGCCATCCATAGGCTGAAGCACCGCGGATGATGGTCGCGCCCATAGTCGGTCGCGGTCAGCTTGCCCTGCGAGTAGATCGTCCGGCCGAACTCGCCGCCGAAAATCACCAGCGTATCTTCCAGCATGCCCCGCTGCTTCAAGTCCTGCACCAGCGCATAGCAAGCTTGGTCCACGTCCTTGCACTGCGACGGCAACACCTCCGGCAGCAGCCCGTGCACGTCCCAACCGCGCATGTACAACTGCACGAACCGCACGCCGCGCTCGACCAGCCGCCGGGCCATCAATGCCGAATTAGCAAACGTCCCGCCCTCGCGCGCTGCCTCGCCATACAGCTTAAACGTCGATTCCGGCTCGCTCTTGATGTCGGTCAACTCCGGCACCGAAGCCTGCATCCGGAACGCCATCTCATACTGCGCAATCCGCGTCCGCGTCTCCGGGTCGCTCAGCTTATCGGCCGTAATCTGGTTCATCTCGCCGAGCGCATCCAGCATCCGCCGCCGCATCTGCGTCGGCACCCCGTCCGGATTATTGATATAGAGCACCGGGTCGCCCCCGCTCCGCAGCGACACCCCCGAGTACTGCCCCGATAGGAACCCCGCGCTCCACAGCCGCGCGGAAATGGCTTGCACGTTCGCCTTCGGATGGGAGTGCTTCGCGTTCAACACCACGAACGCCGGCAGGTCTTTATTCGTGCTGCCAAGCCCGTAGGAGGCCCACGAGCCGATGCACGGCTTGCCCGCGATCATGAACCCGGTCTGGATAAACGTGATCGCCGGCTCGTGGTTAATCGCTTCCGTGTTCATCGACCGGATCAGCGTGATGTCATCGGCCATCTTCGCCGTCCACGGCAGCAGCTCCGATAGCTCCATGCCGCTCTTGCCGTGCTTAGCGAACTTGAACACCGTCGGCGCAATCGGAAACCGCGCCTGCCCCGACGTCATCGTCGTCAGCCGCTGGCCCGACCGGATCGACTCCGGCAGGTCCTTATCGAACCAATCCTGCATCTTCGGCTTCCAATCGAAGAGGTCGTGCTGCGGCGGCGCGCCCACCATGTGCAGGTAGATCACGCGCTTGGCCTTCGGCGCGAAGTGCGGCAGCCCCGGCAACCCGGGCACCCCGCCCTCCGCCTTCGGCGCGCCGGATAGCAGCTGTGCCAACGCCACGGCGCCCAGGCCGCCGCGCAGCAGTTGCCGCCGCCCTTCGTTGACGACGCACTCCTCGGTCGGATCGAGATTGGGTTTGAGAAACGGGAGCAGGCTCATTTGGTGACGACCTCGTCAAGATTCAGAAGTTGGTTGGTGATCATGGTTAGCGCCGCGAACTCCGCCGGGGGCAGGGAAGCGTCGGCCTTGGACTCGCCCACCGCCAGCAGCTTCTTCGCCTCGGTTGGGTTCGAATCGTAAAAACGCAAATAGTCGCGGTACGCGCTTTGGGTAATTGTCTGCTCGCGCTCCTCGAGCGACCGCGCGAGCACCGTCCGGGCAATCAGATGCAACTGACCCGCCGGATTGTTCTTCTCCGTCAGCATCGCCCGCTGCGCCAGCGCCCGCGCTGCTTCGACGAACTGCGGATCGTTCATTGTCACCAGCGCCTGCAGCGGCGTGTTCGTCCGCTCGCGCCGCACGGTGCAGGCCTCGCGCGTCGGCGCGTTGAAAATCTCCATGTTGGCCGGCGGCGCACTGCGCTTCCAGAACGTGTAGAGGCTCCGCCGGTACAGGCTCTCGCCGCTGTCGCGCTTGTAGAATCGCGTATTGCTGCCGTCCATCGCCACCGTCTCCCACACGTTGTCTGGCTGGTACGGCTTCACGCTCGGCCCGCCGATCTTCGCCGTCAACAAGCCACTCGCCGCCAGCGCGTAGTCGCGGATCATTTCCCCGTCCATCCGGAAGCGGGGCCCGCGCGCGAGCAGCCGGTTCTCCGGATCGGCCTGCAGCTTCTCCGGCGTCGCGATGGCAGCTTGGCGGTACGCCGAACTCGTCACCATCAGCCGCAGCAGCGCCTTCACGTCCCAGCCCGACTCCCGGAACTCAATCGCCAGCCAATCGAGCAGCTCCGGATGCGTCGGCGCCTCGCCCTGACTGCCAAAATCATCGGCCGTCTTCACAATGCCCATGCCGAAAATCTCCTGCCAGAACCGGTTCACCGTCACCCGCGCCGTGAGCGGGTTGTTCGCGTCCACCAGCCATTGCGCCAAGCCGAGCCGATTCTTCGGCGCGCCCGCTGGCAGCGGCGGCAACACGCCGGGCACCGCCGGCTCCACCTTGTCCCGCGGCTGATCGTATTGGCCCCGGTACAGGATGTTCGACATCGGAACGGAGTCCATCTTCTCCTGCATCACATGGGTAATGGCGCCGCGACGGCGAATCGCCAGCCGATCGGCCGCCAACGTCGCCAGGGTCCGGTACGCCGTGCGGCTGCCGGCGTCGACGGTCGCCAGGTAGTAGTGCTCCGCCGCCGCCCGGTCTCCCTGCTGCAGTTCCGGCCACGTGGCAATGCTCCGCGCCTCTTCGACGCGCAACGCACGAGGATATACTCGCAGATCGCTGATCTTCCCGCCGGCAAAGAACCGCTTGTTCCCGTCGCCGCCCAGCCGCAGCGGCGCCCCGGTCTTGATCTCGCCCATCAGGTCGAAAAAGGTTTCGCTCGCGCCTTCGTTCGGCACCGACTCCCCATTCACGAACAGCGCTAACCCGTCGCGCAGCCCCGTGCCGTCGTAGGTCACCGTCACGTGGTGCCACGCGTCCACGGCCAAGCGCCGGTCGTTCGTCCCGCGCACCTGAATCGCCTTGTTGTCATCGCCCACCAGCCGCAGAAACGGCCGCCGGTCGTTCACTTCTACAGCGATGCCCCGGGCCTTGTCTTCCGGGTAGCGCTGCAGTTGGCTCAGCACCGTCAGGTTCTCCGTGCTCTTCGGCAGGAAGAACCGCACGGCAATCGAAAACGCTTGGCCCCGCGCGAACAGCGGCTGATTCGGCAACTCGCGAGTCTGTTTCCCGTCGAAGGCGATGTCCCCGGCCGGCAGCCGGAACCCCTCGCCTTCCACCGGCAGCTTCACCTTCTTCTGCCGTCCCTTCCGGAACCACTCGGCGAAGCCCGGCGCCGCGGCCGCCTTGGCGGCCTCCAGCCCGGCACGCGCGGCCGTTTCGTCCGTAGACAAACGGGCCCACCGCTCCCGATCCTCCGCCCGCGGCACCACCAGCACCGGCGGCGTGTCGTAGATGTTCCCATCCAGCGGCCGCTGCAGCGTGTTCCGATAGAACGCCGTCAACGCGTAAAAATCCTTCTGCGAAATCGGGTCGAATTTATGGTCGTGGCAACTCGCGCATCCCACGGTCATGCCCAGAAACACGGCGCCTGTCGTATCGGCCCGGTCCTTGTCGTACATCGCCTGCACTTCGTCGGGAATCACGCCGCCTTCATTCGTCGTCACGTTGCAGCGCTGAAAGCCGCTCGCAATCTGCTGCTCCATCGTCCGGTTCGGCAACAGATCACCGGCCACCTGCCACAGCACGAACTGATCAAACCGCAGGTTCTTATTGAACGCCTGAATCACCCAATCGCGATACGGCCACATCTCGCGATAGTTGTCGATATGCAGGCCGTGCGTATCGGCGTAGCGCGCCGCGTCGAGCCAGAATCGTGCCCGGTGTTCGCCGTACTGCGGCGACGCCAGATAGCGGTCCACGAGCTTCTCATACGCATCGGGCGAAGCGTCAGCCACAAAGGCGTCCACCTCGGCCGGTTGCGGCGGCAACCCTGTCAGGTCCAGCGCCAACCGCCGGGCCAACGTCCGCCGGTCCGCCTCGGGCGCGGGCTGCAACCCGGCCGCCTCGATCCGCGCGAGCAACAACTGATCCAGCGGGCTGCGCGGCCACCGCGTGTTCCGCACCGTCGGCAACGATGGCTTCGCCGGCTGTTGAAACGCCCAGTGCTCCTGCCATTTCGCTCCCTGCTCAATCCAGCGATTTAACGTAGCTCGCTGCTGCGGCGAAATTTGTTTATGCGACCGCGGCGGCGGCATCACCAGCGCCGGATCCTTATGCGTGATCCGCTGAAGAATCAGGCTCTCGGCCGGCTGACCCGGAACAATCGCCGCGCCCTTCTTCCGCACGGCAAAGGCGCCCTCCCGGGTATCGAGCCGCAGGTTCGCCATCCGTGTCGTCCGGTCCGGGCCGTGGCAGTGGAAGCAGTTGTCCGAAAGGATCGGCCGCACTTCCCGCTGAAAATCCACCGGTGTCTGCCCCCAGGCACACCCCGACTATTCTATTGCACGGGCGCCGGGCCGAACTGCGGGTCAAATCCAGTGACACTCGGAATATACAGAATGCGGCCGCAATTCTCGCAAGCGAGGAACGACGGGTGCGCGCGGAGCTCCTGCCAAAGCTGTAAACGGATCTCCATATAGCAGCCCTGGCACTGCGCGTTCACCACCTCTACCGCCACCACGCCGTTCTTGTGTTTCTTGCGCAGGCGTTCATAAACACTCGTCACCTGCGGCGTCAGCGTCGCCAAGGTCGTCTTCCGCTGCTCGGCCAACGACGCCAGCTCTGCCAGCCCGGCCTTATGCCGCGCAAGCGCCTGCTGCCGTTCCGCCTCGAAATTCTTCTGCATGGCCAGCAGCTTGCCCTTCGCCACGGCAATGTCGGCCCGCAGCTGCTCCTCTTCCATCAGCAGCTCCAACTCGCGCTCTTCCGCCTTGGCGATCGCCTGCTCGGCCCACGTAATCTCGTGTTCCAACGCCTGCGTCTGCGTCAGGTTCTGTGCCTCGTTCAGCTGCTTCTTCAGCTTCACGATCTTGCTCTTGTGGAGCTCCACGTCGCCTTCGAGTTTGCGGCGTTCCGACTCGTCGGCCTTCAGCTTCGCTTCGAGCGTGGCCAGGCTCTTTGTTTGCGCGGCAACCTCTTTCTGCAGGGCATCCAGCCGCTTCGGCAGTTCGGCCAGTTCGGTCTCGAGCCGCGTCACGGCATGGTCACAATCCTGCAGGCGGACCAACGCTTGCACTTCGGGTAGCATACTTAGCGGAGTCTAGCACGCAGCCGCGACAAGGGCCGTTCCAGGGCGTGCGCCGCCAACGCCATCTCCTCCACGCCCAGCATCCGGCAGGCGAAGTAGTAAACCGCCAGCCCAGATGGAATCGAAAGCGCAAGGTCGGCCAGATACCGCGTCCGCCCCGGCTCAATCCGCGAACCCACAAACCAACTCGTGGCCCAAATGGCAGCCGACATCGCCGCCGCTGCCAACAGAATCCGCAGCACGCTGGCGAGAAGCGCCCGCCCATAGATCCCCGTCATCCGGCCCTTCAATATGCTGAACAGAATCAGGCTCCCCGAAATCGCGACCACCGATGTCGACATCGCCAGCCCCGCCAGTCCGAAGCCCGTCTGCGTGGTCATCGTCGAAACCACCGCGTAGTTGATCGCGATGGAAGCCAGGCTCACAAACATCGGCGTCCGCGCATCTTTCAACGCATAGAACGCCGGCACCAGCACCTTCAGCGCACTATATCCCGCCAGCCCAATCGCGAACCAGCCCAGCGCCAACGCCGTCTGCTGCGTATCAAAACTCGTGAATTCGCCCCGCTCAAATAGCGCCCCGATGATCGACGGCCCCAGCACGAACAGCCCCGCCGAAGACGGAATCGTCAACAGGAACACGAGGCCTAACGATCGCGACAGCGTCCGCCGAAAATCGTCCATGTCGCCCCGCGCCGCGCTCCGCGAAATCGCCGGCAACGTCGCCCCGCCGATCGCCACCCCGAACAGCCCCAGCGGCAACTGCATCAACCGGAACGCATAGCCCAGCCAACTCATCCCGCCGTTGATCTCGGACGCGAAGCTGGTATTCACCATCACGTTGATCTGCACCGCCGCGCTGCCCAGAATCGCCGGACCCATCAGCCGCAGAATCTGCCGCAACCCCGGATGCTCCCAATCCATCGCCGGCCGGAACACAAACCCGCTCCGCACCAGCGCCGGCACCTGCGCCCCCAATTGGATGCACCCGCCCACCAGCACCCCCCAAGCCATCCCTTCAATCGTCGGAATCCCCAGGTACGGCCCCGCCACCAACCCCAGCGTCAACCCCACCGCCAGCGACCCGACGTTGAACATCGACGACGACAGCGCCGGCAAAGCAAACTGGTTGCACGCATTCAAAATGCCCATCGCCTGCGCCGCCAATGCCACCACCAGCAGGAACGGACACATGATCCGCGTCAGCCGCACGGCCAGTTCGTGCTTGCCCGCAATCTGCCGGAACCCCGGCGCCAGCAGGTCCACCATCTCCGGCGCAAACACCATCCCGGCCATGCACAACGTCCCCACCACCAGGATGATCGCCGTCGCCACCAGATTCGCCAAATGCGCCGCGTCCTGCCGGGATTTCTTCTGCAGCGCTTCCACAAACGTCGGCACAAACGCCGAACTCAGCGCCCCTTCGGCAAACAGGTCCCGCGTCAGGTTCGGAATCCGAAAGCCCAGCAGATACGCGTCGTACGCCGCCGTCGCGCCAAAAAAATGGGCAAGCGTAATCTCACGCACCAACCCCGTCAGGCGGCTGGCCAGGACGGCGATGCTGGTAACCCCGGCCGATCTCGCCACCGATTGGCTGGACGAGACGGACCCGGGTATCTCGGCCGCATTACTGCTCACTTACGCTCCGTACTGTTCAAGAAAATGGGCAACCGTGGCGATGCCTTTGTAGTAGTTCTCCACGGCAAACTTCTCATTCGGTGAATGCAGCCCATCGTCGGGCAACCCAAAACCCATCAGGATCGTGGGAATACCCAGGTGCTGGGCAAAGTCCCCCACAATCGGAATCGACCCGCCGCTGCGCACGAATACCGTCTTCCGCCCCAGCGCCTCGGCAAAGCAGCGCGCGGCCACCGCCATCGCCGGATGGTCGGGATTCACCAGCAGCCCCGGGCCCCCGCTCAGCACCCGCACCTCCACCTGCACGCCCTCCGGCAGGTTCGCCGCAATCCATTGCCGGAACGCGCCCACCACCACCTCCGGATCCTGATGCGGCACCAGCCGCATCGACACCTTCGCCACGGCCTTGGCCGGAATCACCGTCTTCGCCCCGGCGCCCGTAAATCCGCCCGCAATCCCGTGCACCTCAAACGTCGGCCGGGCCCACGTTTTTTCAAACGTGCTCCGCCCCGGTTCGCCCGTTAACGCCGAAGAGCCCACTTCCTTCAAGTACTCGGCCTCGTCATAGGGCAGGCTCGCCCAACTCTCTACCTCGGCAGGCGAAGGCGGCGCGACCGTCTCATAGATCCCCGGAATCTGAATCGTCCCGTGGTCGTCCTTGGCCTTGGCCAGCAGCTGCGCCAGCCCGTAGACGGCGTTCGGCGCCGCGCCGCCGTAAAGGCCGGAATGCAGATCCCGCCCCGGCCCGGTGGCCTCCACTTCCATGTACACCAAACCGCGCAGCCCCACGCAAAGCGTCGGCAGGCCGGGCGCGAACAGCGCCGTATCTGAAACCAACGCCACGTCGGCCTTTAACTTCTCCGGGTTCTCGGCCACAAACTTGGCCACCGATTTGCCGCCGATCTCTTCCTCGCCTTCAATCAGGAACTTCACGTTCAGTGGCAGTTTGCCGTTCAGCGCGCGCAAGGCCTCAATCGCCTTGATGTGCGTATAAAACTGCCCCTTGTCGTCGGCCGAGCCCCGGGCGTAGATGTTGCCGTTCTCAATCACCGGTTCAAACGGCGGCGAGTTCCAGAGTTCCAGCGGGTCTGGCGGCTGCACGTCATAGTGCCCGTAGCAGAGCACGGTCGGCTTGCCCGGCGCGGCGAGGCTTTCCGCATAGACCAGCGGGTGACCCGCGGTCGGAATGATTTCAACATGCGGCATGCCGGCCGCCCGGAGTGCGGCAGCCGTAAACTCGGCGGCGCTCAAAACGTCCGGCTGATGCTCCGGCAGCGTACTCACGCTGGGGATGCGGAGAAAGTCGAGCAACTCGCTCAGCAAGCGCTCTTGCTGGGCGGACACGTATGCGGAAATCGCTTCAAAACCTACCATGACGGGAACCTCCATTCTACGATGGTAAAGATGCTCTCCCGTCGAACCCTTTTGCAAATTCTCGCGGCCAGCCCCGCAATTGCCGCTGGCCGGGACCTGCGCGCCGATGTCGCCATCCTGGGCGCCAGCACCGGTGGCGTCGCCGCGGCACTCGCCGCCCTCCGCAACGGGATGCGCGTCGTCTTGACCGAAGAGACCGATTGGGTCGGCGGGCAGCTCACCTCCCAACTCGTGCCCCCCGACGAGCACCCGTGGGTGGAGAACTTCGGCGGCACGCAACTCTACCGCCAATACCGCCGCGCCGTGCGCCAGTATTACCGCGATCACTATCCCCTCACCGCCGAAGCCCGCGCCCGCGAGCACCTCAACCCCGGCGACGGCTCCGTCTCCCGCATCACCCACGAACCGCCCGTCTCCCTCCACGTCCTCGAAGCCCTGCTCGCCCCCTGGATCAGCGCCGGCCAGCTCACCGTCCTCCTCCAGCACAAGCCTCTCAAGGCGGACGTCAACGGCGATCGCATCCGCGCCGTCACCGTCAAGAGCCTCGCCACCGGCCGCGAACTCACCCTCACCGCCCCCTACTTCATTGACGCGACCGAACTCGGCGACCTCTTCCCCCTCACCAAGACCGAATACGTCGTCGGCTTCGAATCGAAGAAGCAGACCGGCGAACCCCACGCCCCCGAAACCGCCCAGCCCCAGAACCATCAGGCCTTCACCGTCTGCTACGCCATCGACTACCGCGAAGGCGAAGACCACACCATCGACAAGCCCGCCGAATACGCCTTCTGGCGCGACTACGTGCCGAAGATGACCCCGCCCTGGCCTGGCAAACTCCTCGGCTGGGCCATGTCCAATCCCATCACCCTCGAGCCCCGCGCGGTCACCTTCGACCCCCGCGAACGCTCCGGCCGCCCCGGCCCGCTCAACCTTTGGCTCTACCGCCGCATCGCCAACAAAGCCAACTTCGCTGGCGCCTACAACGACATCTCTCTCATCAATTGGCCGCAGAACGATTACTGGCTTGGCAACCTCTGCGAGGTGCCCGAAGCCGAGGCCGCCAGACACCTCGCCCGCGGCAAGCAGCTTTCTCTCAGCCTGCTCTACTGGATGCAAACCGAGTGTCCCCGCGAAGATGGCAAGCAAGGTTGGCCCGGCCTCCGCCTCCGCTACGACCTCGCCGGCACCGAAGACGGCTTGGCCAAGTACCCCTACATCCGCGAGTCCCGCCGGATCAAGGCCGAGTTCACCGTGCTCGAACAGCACGTCGGCACCGAAGCCCGCCGCCAGGTCGCCGGCCCCGAAGCCGGCGCCGCTGAGTTCGCCGACACCGTCGGCATCGGCAGCTACCGCATCGACCTCCACCCCTCTTCGGGTGGCGACAACTATGTCGACGTGAGCTCGCTACCCTTCCAGATTCCGATGGGCGCCCTCATCCCCCAGCGCGTCGAAAACCTGCTAGCCGGCTGCAAGAACCTTGGCGTCACCCACATCACCAACGGCTGCTATCGCCTGCATCCCGTCGAATGGAACATCGGCGAGTCCGCCGGCCAGATCGCGGCCGAAGCCGTCCGTACCGGGAACCCGCCGCGCAAAATCCGCAACGACAAAAAACTGCTCGCCGAACTGCAAGCCCGCATGACGGCGCAGGGCATCGAATTGGCTTGGCCCAAACCGACGCCCCGCTAACCGAACTTTAGAAGAAGAACCGCAACGCGAACTGCACCTGCCGCGGATTCCCCACCTGCTGATTGTTCCGGTCATAGTTGCCATCGGCCAACCGGAGCCGCATGAACCGGGCGTCGATCGGAGCCAACTGCCCGGTCGCCGCCAGAACACCCGGACCGTAGATCCCCGCGCCGCCCGCGAAGACGACGTTGTCGGCATTAAACAGGTTGAAGAACTCCACCGAGAACTGGATCTTCGTCCGCTCCGACATCACGTTGAAGCTTTTCATCACGCGCATATCCACGTTGCTGGTGCTGCGATTGCGGAAGCTATTCCGCAGCATCGGCTGGCCCGCCGCCAGGAAGGGCCGGTCGTTATTGTTCCCGTCGCCGTTCAGGTCGCTGCCCGCGGTCGCGTTAAACGGCAGGCCGGAGCGGGCCCGGAAGATGCCGCTGACTTCAAAGCCCCAGGGCAGGGAATAGGTCCCGTTCGAAGTGAACTGATGCCGGATGTCGGTGTTGGAGTAGTTGTACTCGCGCCGCAGGTCGAACGAGTTCTCATAGACAAAACCGCCGGCATCGCGTTCGTTGTCGTCGTCCGAGAAGTTCTCCGCCAAAGTGTAGAACGACTGGAACTGGAACTTATTCCGGCGGTATTGGGCCGAGAACGTCGCCGCGCGATACATGCCCCGCGAAGAGCTTTCCCGAACCGTGAACTGATTGATGCCGGCGATGGGCCGGGCGCCGAAAAACGGCCGTTGCGAAAGGTCCGTGGGGCGGATGGTCGGAACGGGCAGGTTGAAGTTCCGGTTCCGCATTAGGTGGGCGGTGTTGACGTAGTGCAGCTGCACCCCGGTCGTAAAGCCCTTAAACAGCTCCGACTCCGCACCGAGACCCATCTGGAACGCCCGCGGGTTTTCAAAATCCGCCGCCATGGCCAGAACGTTGGCATTGGCGAAGGGATCGCGCGCCGTGCCACCCGCCGCAAATGTCGCCGCGGACTGCAGCTGTTCGATGCTGAGCACCGGGAGCTGATCAATCGGTGTCCGGTTCAAATCGACGCCCGCGCGGAGCATCGCCTGATAGATGGTTAATTGGCCGGGCAGATTGCCAAACTGGAGCGAGACGTCGCCCGGAGGCAGCCGGAAATTGTTCACCGCGCCAGCAAAGCTCAGCATCGGCGTCGCGCCATAAAAAAGACCCGTAAACCCGCGGATAACCAGCTTCGTCGGCTGGTTCAGCGGGCTGTAGGCAAAGCCGAACCGGGGCATCCACTGGTTGGTCGCATTGGGGATCGACGTGACGTTGGTCACCGAACCAATCGGAACGGTGATGTTATTCAGCCGGCTGATCAGATTCGTGTTGTTCGCTTCGACGGTGGGGTTGTACTGCCCTTCCCAGCGCAATCCCAGATCGATTTTGAACTTCCGGGTAATGTTCCAGGAATCCTGCGCGAAGAACGAAAGCTGCCGGACGTCAAATGCCGCGGCGCCGTTGCCGATCGCCCGGGCGTATGTGGCGGCAGGAATGTCAAACCGGTTGACGCCATTCGTACCATTGGCGCTCATCGTCCGCAGAATCGCATTCAAATCCGTGGTCGCAAAGCCGAACGTACCGAACTGATTGAACGCAAACGTCTGGCTAGCGCTCAGGAAGTTCAGATCAACGCCCACTTTAATCGTATGGCGGCCGCGAGTCATCGAAATCGCGTCGGAGATCTGCCAGCGCTTGTCGCTCTGCGTGGTGGGCAGGAAGTTGCGGGTGCCAAAAGCGCCAATGGTGTTTGTTACGAGCGGCAGGCTGGAGTTCGCCAAGCGGGGGCGGACTTCCGCCGATCCCGTAAAGCGGAAATCGTTCACCGTCGTCGCCGAGAACAGCTTGGTGTACTGCGCGTTGCCATTGTGAATGCCGTCCTTCTCCTGGCCTTCATTCGAAAGGGCAGCGTTGCTGAACGGGTTTACCGCCGCGCCGGTGGTCACGGCGTTGTCCTCGGTCGAGCGCGAGTTGTTATACCGCAGGGTCAACCGGTCGCCGGAGGCGAACTGATAGTCCGTCTTCGCCGTAAAAGCTGTCGCTCGGTTGGTCTGCTCGAAGGGCCGTTCCAAGCTCTTGTAGTAGTCATAAGCCACCCGCGTTTCCGGCGTCGGTGCAAACGACGCCAACTGCGGGAACAGTGTCTGCCGCGGAATCTCCGACCGCTGGCTCTCAATGGCCCCAAAGTAGAAGAGTTTGTTCTTGATAATCGGTCCACCCACGCCGCCGCCAAACTGCTGCAGCGTCTCGGAGGGCTTCACCAGGAAGATCGGGCTCTCGGCGCTTAACGTCCGGTGCCGGATCTGATAAAACGCCTCGCCGTGCACATCGTTGCCACCCGACTTCG
Organism: Acidobacteria bacterium Ga0077553; assembly: GCA_001464575.1. GTDB lineage: Bacteria > Acidobacteriota > Terriglobia > Bryobacterales > Bryobacteraceae. Next base: position 34,503 of record LNFE01000219.1, read on the forward strand.
TAATCGTGTTCATGATGCCGCCCGTCGAACGGCCATACTCCGCCGTGTAGCCGGTCGGAACCACCTGAAACTCCTGAATGGCCGCCTGCGGAACCGTGATGATGGAGCCGGAGCGCTCACCGCCGCGGATGCCGCCGAAAAACGGCTGGTTATAGTCCGCGCCGTCGAGCATGATGTTCGAATAGATCGCCCGCTGCCCGGCAAAGGAGATCTGGCCGCGCGTCGCGTTGTCCACTTGCACCGTCGGCGTCAGAAGCGCGAAATCCTGGAACCGCCGTCCATTGATCGGCAGGCTGGTAATGGCGATGTTATTCACGGTGGCCGTCTGCGCCGCCGTCTGCACGTCAATCAACGTCTCGCCCACTTCCACCACCGTCGACGTCGCCTGAATCGCCAGCCGCACGTCAATCCGTGCCGCCGATCCTACCGTCAACGTCACCCCCGTCAGCTTCGTCTCCGCAAACGAAGGACTCGTCACCGCAATCTCGTAAACACCCGGATCGAGCAGCGACGCCCGGTACTCGCCTTCATCATTCGACTTCAGGTCGCGCAGCAATCCAGTGTTCGTGTTCTTAATCTTGATGGAGGCGTTCGGAACCGCCGCGCCGTTCGGATCAAAAATGGTGCCAGAAACCTGGGCTTTGTTGGCGTCAGTCTGGGCCGCCAAATGGCAACCGAGCAGTAAGAGCATGCAAACGATACGGACGGCGAGAACCATGGTTCGACTTCTCCTGAGAATGAAATATCTTCCAGCGTAACGAAACGAAGTTTCAATTTGATTAACGAGCGGCTGGTAGAAACTGGGCGACGAACCACGCGGCCGAGGTTACCAATAAAATGATGGCCCCCGGCCGGGAGTAACTTGTCCGGGCCAGAGTTAACAATCCAACGATGCCGGCAGCGATCGCCGAACCGGCTACCAGTGTGCCGTAGAAAGCCGCCGACCCGCCCGCCGGAACCCCGAGGCCAAGTAACAGTCCCACGCCGGCCACCGCCGCCCACCGGTGCCCCGCCTCCGGCAACAGCCACACCTCAAACGCCAGATACCCCACCCCAATCGCCGCCGCCGCCTCCACGAATCGCGGTGATGCCGGCAGCCCCAAGTAGAGCGACGTCGCCTGGCCAGCCGCCACCGCCAGCACAAATGCCACCGCCTCCCTCCGCCGCCGGGCCGCGAAGCCGATCGTGAACAGCAGCAGAATCCGGGCCCAGCCGGAGAAGGCTTGGCGCAGCCCGTCCATCGCGTCGCGCAGCGGATCATAGCCTCCGTCAAATCGAAGCTCGGCCTCCCGTTCCCGACCCGAAAAAACCTGGCGCGCCGTCGCGCCGCCCCGTTGCGCGGTCAGCACGTGAACGTGGTTGGCCACCAGCACGTCCGCCAACCGGCAGATCACCCGCGGATTGGCCGGAACGTTCGTGAACTGATAAGTGCACGCCAGCTCCTCGTTCGTTGCCGTGCAAGTGCGTCCATTCAGGGTGGCTCCGGCTATCTGATATGAATCGCCGAGCATCTTCTCGCCCTCCGGAACCTCGTAAGTGGGAACCCGCAGCACCAGCCGCGCCGTCGATCCCGTAATCTCCATCTGCCCGCTGCTTAGGCTGACCATGTGGGCGGTCAACGGGGCCGCCAAGAACAAAAGTACCCATCTCATCGCAGATGCCGGTAGACCACCCGCATTGTGGCCATCACAGGAACGGAAAGAAACAGCCCCGGAATCCCCGCCACCGTCTCGCCCACCAGAACGCCGAACAGCACCAGCAGCGGATGCAGTTCCACGCCCGAACTCAGCAGCCACGGCGACAGCACGTAGTCCTGGAAAATCCGGTAGACGATCAGGAAGACAATCATCCAACCCCAGTGCGGGTATCCGCTGAAGACGGCCACCGACACGCTCAGCACCATCCCGGCCAGCGGCCCCACCACGGGCACAAACTCGAACACCGCCGCCGCCCCAGCCAGCAGCAGCGCGTACGGCACCCCCGCCACTTCGTAATAAAGACCATAGGAAACGAACGTGGCGATCACCAAAAGCAGCACCGCCCGCATGTACGCGCCCAGGCATAGGTTAATGTCAGCCAGGACACCGTCAATCCGGCTGCGGTGGCCGTGGTCGTCGATATACTCCCCGATGCGAGCCCGAAACGTTGGCGCTTCCATCAGATACAAGAAGCTTAGAATCGGAATCAGCACCAGATATAAAATGCTGCTGGCCCCCGTAATCAGCCCCCGGCCAAACGAACCCAGCAGCGGAACCAACTCCTGCACATGCTCCTCGACGAACGCCCGGATCTGTTCCCGGTACGGTTCAATCGGCGCCGGCAGCGGCTGATCAAGCCACACCCCTCCACTCTTCACGAGCGCCGGCAACTGCGATGCCAGTTCGGCAGCCTCGCGCGCAATGTGAGAGGTAATCAAGAAAATGACTGTCCCCACCCCTCCGAACAGAACCAGGTAAACGACGCTGAGCTTGATGCCGTACGACCAGCGCTGTGGCAGCCAACGCTGCGCCAGTTCCACCGCCGGAGCCAGCAAATACGCAAGCAGCAGCGCCACAACAAAAGCCAGCAAGGCGCCGCGAGCGAGCCAGACTAGCTCGGCGACGAGCAGGATCAGAAGAACCGTCCACGTGGCCCGTGCGGCCCGGGTATCAATGCCCAGCATGAATCGTTATCCTAACCTTTGTGAGTTCACTCCTCAAAGTGTCGCAAGAAGGCAGGGTCCGGCGGCTGACCCTGGCCCGCTCGGAGAAAGCCAACGCATTGAACCGCGAACTCCGCCACGCCCTCCTCCGTGCAATGCACGAAGCCGAAGACGACGCCGCGACCGCCAGCCTGCTGCTCGATGCCGAAGGCAAAATCTTCTGTTCCGGCGTCGATCTGGACGAAGACCCGGAAACGGATCCCTCCTATGAGCGGCTCTTCTCCGTAGGTTCCCGCCTCACCAAGCCGATCGTGGCCGCCGTCCAGGGCCCCGTGCTGGCCGGCGGCATCGGCCTGCTCTCCAATTGCCACTGTGTGGTAGCTGCGATGGGTTCCAGTTTCGGCTTGACGGAAATGCGCCTCGGCATGTTTCCCGTCATCCTGTTTCGCAGCCTCGCCCACGCCGTCGGCCAACGCTGCGCCCTCGAATGGGCCCTCACCGGACGTATTTTTCAGACCGACGAAGCGTTGCGCAGCGGCCTCATCCACGCCGTCGCGCCAGAATTTGAACTCGACGACCGCGCCACGGCGCTCGCGACCCAGATCGCCAGCTTTTCCCCCGCCGCCATCCGCGCCGGCATGTCGTTTGTCCATCACCAAGCCACTTTGGACGACGAGGCAGCCGGGCGCCTGGCCGTACAGACGCGCGGAGAACTCGCTCACGCGCCGGACTACGCAGAGGGAATCGCTGCCCTAAAGGAGAAACGGCAACCGGTATGGCCCTCTCGAGACTAGCCTGGCTCCTCATTGCGCTGCCGCTCTTCGGCGAAGAGTTGCGTCTCTCCGGCCTGCGCCAGCCCGTCGAAGTGCTCCGCGATAAATGGGGCATCCCCCACATCTACGCCCAGAATCAAGACGATCTCTACTTCGCCCAGGGCTACATGGCCGCCCGCGATCGCCTCTGGCAGATCGACCTCTGGCGCCGCGCCGGCTCCGGCAAACTCTCCGAAGTCCTCGGCCCCGCTTACCTCGAACGCGACCGTACCGCCCTCCTCCTCCGCTTCCGTGGCGATTGGAAGGCCGAGTGGACCTCCTACGCCCCCGATACCTACAACATCGCCCGCGCCTTCACTAACGGCATCAACGCCTACATCAAGCAAGGCGGCCGCCGGACCAAAGAGTTCCAGCAGTTGGGATACGAGCCAGGCCTTTGGCAGCCCGAAGACGTCCTCTCCCGCGTCGCCGTCTTCTCGATGATGACGAACGTCCTGCGCGAAGTCACCCGCGCCCGCCAACTCGACGCCTTCGGCGCCGCAAAGCTGGAACGGATTCGCCCCACTGACCCGCCCGTCTCCATGCGCGCCCCGGCAGAACTGAATCTGAAGGACATCACCCGCGGCGCCATCGCCGATTTTGACGATGCCACCGACCCCGTCACCCTCGAAGCCCAGGGCTCAAACAATTGGGTGGTCTCCGGCAAACGCTCCACCACCGGCAAGCCCCTACTCGCGAGCGACCCCCACCGCGCCCTCCAAATCCCCAGCCTGCGACGGACCGTCCACCTCGTCGCCCCCGGCATCAACCAAATCGGCGCCGGAGAACCCGCCCTGCCCGGCATCGCCCTCGGCCACAACGAATCCATCGGCTTCGGGTTCACCATCACCGGTACCGACCAGCAGGACCTCTACGTCGAGCAACTCAGCACCAGCAACCTTGATGATTACCTCTACGCCGGCAAGTGGAAGCGGATGACGGTGGAACGCCACCCGGTCACCCTGAAAGGCGGCAAAAAGGAAATCGTCGAGTGCCGCTACACCATCCATGGGCCAGTCATCGGCATCGACCCCACCCGCCGGCGCGCCTACGTCATGCGCTGGGTCGGCGCCGAGCCCGGAACGGCCGGCTACCTGGCCGGTCTTTCGCTCGCCCGCGCCCAAACCTGGACCCAATTCCTCGATGCCGTCGCCCGGTTCAAGGCCCCCGCCGAAAACCTCCTCTACGCCGATACCGCCGGCAACATCGGCTTCGCCGTCGCCGGCCTCGCGCCCATCCGCAAAACCTGGAACGGGTTGCTCCCCGTCCCCGGCCAAACCGGAACCTATGAGTGGGCCGGCTTCCTCGACCCCGCCCAATTGCCCCGCGCGTTCAACCCCCGCGAAGGGTTCCTCGCCACGGCCAACGACAACATTCTCCCCTCCGGCTACCCCCACATTCTCAACTACGAATGGGCGCAACCCTTCCGCGGAAATCGGATCCGCGCTAAACTCGCCGCCCGCCCCAAGTGGTCGTTGGATGACTTCGAACGCCTCCAAACCGACATCGTCTCCGAGCCCGCCAAGCAGTTTCAAAACATCTTGAAACAGTGGAAGCCGCGTCCGCAGAGCCCCGCGCGGGATATCCTACCAGCACTCCTAGCCTGGGACTGCCGGATGACCACCGACTCCATGCCCGCCGCCGTCATGGCGGTCTGGATGGGCAAGCTCGGCGCCGCAATCTTTCAACCGGCCAATCTTGGTGCCCGCGCCAGTCTCCAAACCGTCCTGAAAGCCCTCGAGGCCAAACCCGACCCCGAAGCCCTCGAGAAAACCTTAGCCGAAACCCTTGATGAGTTGACCCGCAAGCTCGGCCCCCAACGCGCGAACTGGCGCTGGGGCGCCATTCACCTGCTCTACATGGCGCACCCCAGTCAAATTAAACACTTCGACCGCGGGCCCGTGGCCCTCCCCGGTGACGGCAACACCATCAACGCCGCCGGCGGAGCCAACTCCCGCGCCACCCACGGCGCCAGTTTCCGCATGCTGCTCGACACCTCCGATTGGGACAAAAGCCGCATGACCAATACCCCAGGCGAGTCCGGAGACCCCGATTCGCCCCACTACAGCGACCTGTTGACCGATTGGGCGACTGGAAAGTATCACCCCATGCTCTTCACTCGCTCCGCCATTGAAGCCAATCTGTCCGAGCGCATCCGGCTCTCCCCCAAGTAACTCATTGGATCGCCTTCTCCCGCTCGGCCACCCGCGATAGAATCCGGCCCACATAGTTCTGTGTCTCCGGAATGTCGGGGACCGCGCCATCCCGGTCCACCCGGCCCGGACCCGCATTGTAAGCCGCCAACGCCTTCGCCATGTCCCCCTGATAGCGGTCCAGCAGCGATTTCAGAAAACGACTTCCCGCCGCAATGTTCTCGGCCGGGTCAAAGGGATCCTTCACCTTCAACGTCTCGGCCGTCGCCGGCATCAGTTGCATCAGCCCCATCGCCCCCTTGCGCGACACCGCGCAAGGCAGGGTCCCTGATTCTTGCTCAATCACGGCATGCAGCAGCGTCTCGCTCAACGCGTTCCGTTTCGCCTCCCGCTCCACCATCGCCTGCAGATCCATCTTCGGCATCGGCGGACAGTTGGCCGCTTCGAACGGCTCGGTATGCGCCTCCGGCACCGGAGCCCCGGCCGGCACCGTCTGCCGCCAAAACGTCGGGTACTGCTCCTGCAGCGTCTGCACCTGGCGGCCCACGCTCTCCGCCTGCCGCCGCAGAGACTCTTCGAACGAGCCCGGCGGCGTCTCCGCCCCTTTCTTACGCCCGGCGGACTCCCGCCGTGGCTTCTCTGGAGCCGGCGAAGCCGGAACAATCGGCGCCCCCACCGCCGCCGCCGGCTCCTCCGGGAGCGGCTCCATCGGCACCGTGCGCACCGCGTTCTTGGGCTGCGCCCCCAGCAAAAAGACAAAAATGAATAAGACCGCGAAAACTCTCACTAGACCAGTCATCGACGGCAACCCCGCAACTCGCTAGTCCAGATGAATCCGTACCTCCTCTCAGGTCTGCCCTACTCCCTGGCCGCCGTATACTAGAAAGTAGCCACGCCCCGCGATGAGTTCCCATTGGACTAACCCTTCCTTCAACCGGCGCGCCCCCCATCCAGTTCAGATCGTTGGCGAACGCCGCGCCCTCTTCAACGCCGCCCGCGAAGCCAGCCGCCGCAGCGCCCAGTCGCTGATCACCCTCCAGCAACCCGACGGCCACTGGTGCGGCGAACTCCTCGCCGACGTCTCCCTCGAAGCCGATTACGTCCTCCTCCAGCTCTGGCTCAACCCCCCTGTCGACGGCGTCTGGCAACCCGCCTCGGAGCCCCGCCTTGAAAAGGTCTGCCGCCGCATCCTCTCGCAGCAAATGGCTGATGGCGGCTGGCACATCTATCCCGAAGGCCCCGCCGACGTCAATTGCACCGTCAAGGCCTATACCGCCCTCCGCCTCTGCGGCTACGGCACTGAGTTCGAACCCCTCCGCCGCGCCCGCCATCGCATCCTCGAGCTCGGCGGACTCCAGTCCTGCAACAGCTACACCAAAATCAATCTCTCCCTCTTCGGCCTCTACCCCCGGAAATACGTCCCCACCATCCCCCCGGAGCTGATGCTACTCCCCGGCGGCAGCCTCTTCCCCGGCGGCGTCCTCTACGAAATGGCCTCGTGGACCCGCGCCATCGTCGTCCCCCTCTCCATCGTCCAGGCCGTCGGCGGCATCCGCCCCGCCCCCGCCGGCATCGATCTCAACGAACTCCTCCACGCCGGCAACAACCTCAGCCTCCCCAAACGCGACCGCATCCTCTCCCCCATCTTTCACCAGGTCGACCGCCTCCTCAAGCTCTGGGAACGCCGCGGCCACCGCGACTCTCGCATCGCTGCCATCCGCCAGGCCGAACGCTGGATGCTCGAACGCTGCCGCCACGCCGACGGCCTCGGCGCCATCTACCCGTCCATGATGTATTCCATCATGGCCATGGAAGCGCTTGAATACCCCAAGGACCATCCCGACTTCGTCGAAGCCCTCGCCAAGTTCGACGCCCTCTTCACCGAGTCCGGCGAAACCCTCTATTTCCAACCCTGCTTCTCCCCCGTCTGGGACACCGCCTACGCCGCCTTCGCCCTCGGCGAAACCAACCACCTCGACCCCACCGCCCTCCGCCAAGCCGCCGATTGGCTCGTCGCCAAGGAAGTCCGCCGCCGCGGCGATTGGTCCGTCAAGCGGCCCCACCTCCAGCCCGGCGGCTGGGCCTTCGAGTATTCAAACGAGCACTACCCCGACATCGACGACACCGCCATGGTGCTGCTCGCCCTCGAACACTGCCAATCCTCCAGTCCGGAACGCCAAGTTGCCGTCGAAGCCCGCGCCCTCGCGTGGCTCAAAGGCATGCAATCCCAGGACGGCGGCTTCGCGGCCTTTGACGCCGACAACGACTGGGGCGTGCTCAACAGCATCCCTTTCTCCGACCACAACGCCATGCTCGACCCCACCTGCCCCGACATCACCGGCCGGGTGCTCGAAGCCCTCTGTCGCCGCGGTCTGTCCTCCTCTGATCCCGTGGTCCACGGCGCCGTCAACTTCCTTCTCAAAACGCAGGAGCAGAACGGCAGCTGGTACGGCCGTTGGGGCGTCAACTACCTCTACGGCACCTTCCTCGCCCTCCGCGGCCTCCGTGCCGCCGACTCGCCCGATCTCAACGTTTTCCGCAAAGCCGCCGACTTCGTCCAAGCCACCCAGAACACGGACGGCGGCTGGGGCGAAAGCTGCCACAGCTATGAGGTCAACCACTTCGTCCCCGCCCCCTCCACGCCCTCCCAAACCGCCTGGGCTCTCCTCAGCCTCCTCTCCGCCGGCCGCCACGATTCCGCCGCCGCCGAACGCGGCCTCCGCTATCTCATCGAAACGCAAAATGAGGAAGGCGGCGCCTGGGACGAGTCCCTCGCCACCGGCACCGGCTTCCCCAATGTGTTCTACCTCAAGTACACGATGTACCGGCACTACTTCCCAATGCTCGTCACCGGGCTGTACGGCCGTCTCGCCGGTTTCTAGGCGCCACCCTGAATGCGCATCCCGTAGAAGCTCCGCCAAACGAAGTACAGTCCCACCAGTAAAAAGATCACCGTCAACAGCCCGGTAATCTCCGAACCCTGCGCCTTGAAGCTCTCGGCCAGTTCCACGGCCAGCAGCCCGAACAGCGTCGTGAACTTAATAATCGGATTCATCGCCACTGAACTCGTGTCCTTGAAAGGATCGCCGACGGTATCGCCGACCACGGTCGCATCGTGCAACGGCGTCCCCTTCGCCTGCAGCTCCACTTCCACAATCTTCTTCGCGTTATCCCACGCCCCGCCCGCGTTGGCCATGAAAATCGCCTGATACAAGCCAAACAGCGCGATCGAGACCAGGTAGCCAATGAAGAAGTACGACTCGTAGAACGCAAAAGCCAACGTCAGGAAGAACACCACCAGGAAGATGTTAAACATTCCCCGCTGGGCATACCGCGTACAGATCTCTACCACCTTCTTCGAATCATGCGTCGACGCCTTCGTCACCCCGTCGAGCTTCAGATGCGCCTTAATATACTCCACCGCCCGGAACGCCCCCGTCGTCACCGCCTGCATCGAAGCGCCCGTAAACCAATAGATCACCGCACCCCCCGTAATCAGCCCCAACAGGAACGGAGGATGCAGAATCGACAGGAAAATCAGCTTGTCCGGCTGCAGCCCATTCGTTAGCGAAACGATAATCGAGAAGATCATCGTCGTCGCCCCCACCACCGCCGTGCCAATCAACACCGGCTTGGCCGTCGCCTTAAACGTATTCCCCGCGCCGTCGTTCTCTTCAAGGAATCGTTTGGCCGACTTCTCAATCCCCTTGATCTCCTCAATCTGCGAAAGCTCATAAACGCTCTGCGCGTTGTCCGTCACCGGGCCGTAGCTGTCCACCGCAATCGTCACGGGGCCCATTCCCAGAAACCCAAACGCCACCAGCCCGAAGGCGAATACCGCCGGCGCCATCATCAGATTGGCTAGGCCCATCATGCTGATGTAGTAGGAAGTACCCATCAGCAGCAGCATCGCCATGCCCAGCCAAAAGGCGCTGAAGTTGCCCGCCACCAGTCCCGAAAGAATGTTCAGCGACGCGCCGCCCTCTCGCGAACTGATCACCACCTCCCGCACGTGCGCCGACTCGGTCGAAGTGAAGACCTTCACCAACTCGGGAATAATCGCCCCCGCCAGCGTCCCGCACGTAATCACGCTCGAAAGCTTCCACCACAACGACATATCGCCGCCCAGCGTCGGAATCAGCAGGCTCGACACCGCATACGTCAGCCCTACCGAAATCAACGACGTCAGCCACACCAGCGTCGTCAACGGCGTCTCAAAGTGCATCTTATCGGCGTTGCCGTACTTCGATTTCGCCCAGGCCTCGTTCAGGTAGTAGCTCAACGCGCTCGCCAGCACCATCACCACCCGCATCACGAAGATCCAGACCAGCAGTTGCAGCCGGACCTCCTCCCGCGTCACGGCCAGCAGAATGAAGCTGATCAACGCCACGCCCGTTACGCCATAGGTTTCAAACCCATCGGCCGACGGGCCCACAGAATCGCCCGCGTTGTCCCCCACGCAATCGGCAATCACGCCCGGGTTCCGCGCGTCGTCTTCCTTGATCTTGAAGACGATCTTCATAAGGTCCGCGCCAATATCCGCGATCTTCGTGAAGATGCCGCCGGCCACCCGCAACGCCGCCGCGCCCAGCGACTCGCCGATGGCAAAGCCAATGAAGCAAGCCCCGGCGTAGTCCCGCGGCACGAAGAGCAGAATGAACAGCATCAGAATCAGCTCCACCGAAATCAGCAGCATCCCGATGCTCATGCCCGCCTTCAGCGGAATCGCGTAGCAAGGGTACGGCTTGCCGCGCAGCGCCGCGAACGCGCAGCGGGAATTGGCAAACGTGTTCACCCGGATGCCAAACCACGCCACGCCATAACTACCCGCAATCCCAATCACGCTAAACAACAGAATGATGAAAACTTTAGTGAACTCGAAATGCTGCAGATACCCGAAGTAGAAAACGATAATCGCGCCGATAAACAACTCCAGCACCATCAGAAAGCGGCCCTGGGTGACGAGGTAGGTTTTGCACGTCACATAGATCAGCTCGGAGATGTCGCGCATCGACTGATGCACTGGCATGTTCTGCAGTTCGCGGTAGATCATCAGGCCGAACACCAGGCCCAAGGCCGCGACGAACATCCCGCCCAACAACAGGTTGAAGCCGGATATCCCGCCAAGAAAGGTGGCCTGGTGAAAGTCAGGCAGTACAAGATTCGCCTCTCCGCCGCCCCGATGGGCCGGCTGCTGGGCAAACGCCAGCAGGGAAGAGAAGGCAAAGGACACAAAAAGCCGTAGCTGGGAATGCAAGCGCATTCGGTTGTTTCCTCCGGACGTGGGATAGCCCCGACAGCGGGCCGCCCGACACAATACTAACTTTTGCCGTGGGGTGCAAAGGTTAGTCCGGCAACAGACGCTTACAGCGCTTCAAAAATCAGACATTTCAGGTAGAGCGTCTCCGGCACACTCAGCAGAATCGGATGGTCCTGCGCCTGCACACGCCGTTCAAGCACCCGCAAACTCCGCCGCGCGTCCCGCGCCGCCTCGGCCACGGCCTCAAACAACATCGCCTCACTAATGTGGTGCGAGCAGGAGCAGGTAATTAGCGTGCCCCCCGGCGCCAGCAGTTGCAGCCCCCGCAGATTCAGCTCCTTGTACCCCCGCAGCGCCCCATCAATCTGCGCCTTCGATTTGGCGAACGCCGGCGGATCCAGCACCATCGTGTCGAACTGCCGTCCCCCCGTCCGAAACCCCGCCAACAGGTCAAACACGTCCGCCTCGCGAAAGCGGATATTCGCAAACCCGTTCCGCTGCCGATTCGCCTCGGCCGTCGCCAGCACCGCCGCCCCGCTGTCCACCCCCTCCACCGATTCGCAGCCCCGCGCCAAGTGCAGCGCAAACCCTCCCGACGACGTGAAGCAGTCGAGCGCTTTCCCCCGGCCCCAACGCGCCGCCGCCACATAGTTCTCCCGCTGGTCCAGATACGCCTCAAACTGCAGGCCGTTCATCATCACCGCCACCGGCCCGCTCAACTCCCCCTGCACGACGCCCGCCCGCAGCGGCAACTCTTCCTTCTGCCGCACCACCGCGTCGTTCCGTTCGACAATCGCCCGCGGCGAGTACTGTTCCACCAGCGCGGCAACAATCTCGCCCTGTAGCCGGTCCATCCCCTGGTTCAGCGTCTGCACCACAAAGCAGTCATCGTACCGGTCGATAATCAACGCCGGCATCTGGTCGGCTTCGCTCGAAACCAACCGGTAGGCGTTCGTCTCGCGCACCACCCGGTCGCGGAACGCTTGCGCCGCCGCAATGCGCCCGGCGACGGAAAACTCTTTCCCCAGCAGCCGCAGCGTAATCTGCGACGAGCTCGAAAAATGCGCCGCGCCGCACGGACGGCCTCGCGGATCGAGCACGTTCACGACGTCGCCGCCGAGTGCCTGCCCTCGGTCAGCGATGTCGCTCGAATAAATCCAAACGTGCCCGGCGGCCAGTCGTTCGGCGGCGCGGCGGTTAATCGTTACGGTCGGTAGCAACCCACTAGCTTACCTGCACCTGAATCGAACGGGGCTTGGCCACTTCCTTCTTGCCCAAAGTAATCTGCAGCACGCCGTTCTTGTACTCGGCGGCCACCTTCTCCGGGTCCACCGTCTCTGGCATGGTAAAGGACCGTGCGAACTGCCCGTAGTGACGCTCCACCCGGTGATAGCCCGTCTTGTCGTCGTTGCGCTCAAACTCGCGCTGCCCCTTCAACGTCAAGGTCCCGTTCTCGAGACGGATATCCATCTTGCCGAGCTCCACGCCCGGAATGTCGGCCCGCAGAACCAACTGGTTCTCGTCCTCCAGGATGTCCACGGCGGGAATCCAGGGGCGGACATTGCCTTCACCTTCATTCACAAGGCGATTCAAGGTGTCCTCAAACAAACGGAACGTAACCGGAAAATCGTTCAGATTTGCAAACGGGGAAAATTTGGTGATCGACATTTGATTTGCTCCTGAGATCTACTCTCAAGAACAATATATTACCTGAGCGTACTCGTGTCAAGTATTTTTTTTCGACGCCGATTCCTCTCCCAAATCCAGTGCCCCGTACGGTAAAGCAGTAGGACTCCCACCCCCATTCCCCAGTAAATCGGCTCCCACAACGCCGCCTTCCCCTGCCAATAGAAATGGATAACCCCAGCAATCGCAGCCACATACACCAATCGGTGCAGCCGCTGCCAACGCTTCCCCCCCATCCACTTGATCGCGCCCGTCCAGGACGTCGCCGCGAGGGGTACCATTACCGCTAAACCGATCAGCCCTGCCACAAAAAATCGGCGCGTCGTAATATCTTCCCAGAGGATCTCCTGGTTCCACTGCACGTCCACCGCGTAGTAATGCCACGCGTGCAGACAGCCATAGAAAAAGGCGAACAGCCCGATCATCCGCCGAAAACGAATTAAGCCGCTCTGGCCCGGCAGACGGCGCAGCGGGGTAATGCACAACACCCCCACCAAGAACCGGAGCGTCCAGTCGCCTGTGTACCGGGCCACCGTCTCGATCCGGTTAATCCCCAACTCGTTGTTCTGCCAACGCCACGCCAGCAGAAGCAGCGGCGCCAGGCACAAGCCGAAAACTACTGGTTTCGACCATCGATGAGTCCAGATCCAATTCACAATTCGCTCCTTTTGGCCGACAAGCCCCCTAGGGAAGACTGCTTTTTTAACATGCGCCCGCGTTTCACCATTCTGACGCTCCTGTTGGCCCTGCTGGGAATCTCCTGTCAACGGCAGGCCAGCGAGACCCCCCGCGTGCAACCCGCCTCCGCGCCCAAAGCCGCCGCCCCCGCTCCGGGCCGGCCGGTTTTCCCCTACTCCGTCGTCTCCGGCGGCGTGACGAGCTCCGCCGAAATGGCGGCCGCCGTCGAGCAGGATCCCGTCGTCCGCGAACACTACGCCGGCCTCCGCCCGGCCAGCTTCCGCCCGCAAGTACTGGCCGAGGATCGTAAAGGTTACGTCTCCTACCGCATCCGCGACAAAGTCTATTGGTCCCGCCGGCTGATGACCCTCAAGAAGGGCGAAGTTGTTCTCACCAACGGCGAAACCATGCTCCGCGGCCGCTGTGGCAACCGGATCTCGCCGGTCGCCATGGGCCCCACCGCTCCCGAAGGAGTGGAACCCACCGAGGCCGTGCTCAACTCCTGGCAGGACTCCCAACGTCTGGCCGGCATCCCGCCCGTCCCGGTCCCTAGCCCGGTCGGCGGAGAACTCAAGCTGGACCGTTCGGCTAGCATCGATTCCTCGGCATCCTCCGTCCTGGTTCCGCTCGATTCCGACATCTACGGCTTCTTTCTTCCCCCCAACGGCTTCGGCCCGAACGGCGGTGGCGTCTGGGTCACCGGCGGCAACCCGCCCTCCGGCGGCGGCGCGGGCGGGGGCGGCTCTGCCGGCGGCGGTGGCGGCGGTGGTGGTGGCGGTAATGGCGGAGGAGGCGGTTTCCCCGTCTTTCCTCCGGGCTCGATTCCTGGCACGGACCCGGGACCGGTACCCCCGATCGTCGTCCCACCCAACCTCGTCGCCACTGTTCCGTCCGCAACCAGCTTCCCCATACCGCCCGAGACGATTTTCTTTCCGCCAGCCGGAAACCCGCCGGGCTTCCTGCCCCCCAACGGAACAGTGCCCCCCGGCGTCAGCTATCCCCCGGTCTCGGTACCCCCGGGTACTGTGCCGCCGTCGCCCCCTCCGCCCGGGACCCCGCCGACCCAGCTCCCCCCGGGCACGGGCGAACCGCCCCCCTCGAATCCGCCGACCGCATCCGCGACAAAGTCTATTGGTCCCGCCGGCTGATGACCCTCAAGAAGGCAGCCTCCTGCTCGCCGCCACCGCCCTCGCCCTCCTCGGCGCTGGACGCTACCTCTCGGGCCGCCGCCGCGACTAGACATACCCCGCCACCGCGCAAGCCATATCGCAACCCCCCGACGGAACCGTCCCCCCGGGGTCGCCCCCGCGCTCACCCGCTCCGGAGCCGGCCGCTACCTCTCCAACCGCCGCGGCAACTTTGCGCCCCCCGGTCTCGGTACCCCCGAACACCGACCAGTCCGCTTCCCGCCGCCACGGCCCTCGCCGCCTCAGCGTCGGACCCTACCCCTCCAACCGACCCCGCAACTAAACCTTCTCCGGCACCACGTACGGCTTCCGGTACTCCCGCGTCAACATCCGGTTCGCCTCAGCGTCTGCCTCGTACCGAACCGTCGCCGCATTCATCGTCAACTTCCGCCCCAGCCGATAGCTCGTATTCGCCATATGGCACAGCGCCGCCGATAGCGCCCCCTGCTCAATCTCCGCAGTCAACGATTCCCGTTTCCGGCTCTTCACCGCCTGCAGAAAATTGTCCATATGCGGCGCCGAGTCCCACTGCTTCGCCTCCCGGAACGGCTCGTCCATCACCTTCTCGTGCTTCTCGCCCTTATAAACCTGGAAGCCCCCGACATCCACCACCATATACCCCTCGCTGCCAAAGAACAGATTCCCAATCGTGTGCCCGCCCCGGAAAGGCAACCCGCCCTCCTCCCCGGTCAATAACCCCCGCACCTCAAACTGCAACTGCATATCGCCGAAATCAAACGTCGCACTCTGTGTATTCGGCGTCTCCTGGTCGTCGTCATACACAAACTTCCCGCCCGTCGAATACACCGCCTTTGGCAACTCATTCTTCCCCATCCCCCACCGCGCATAGTCCATCTCATGCACGCCCTGGTTCCCGATATCCCCGTTCCCCGTATCCCAAAACCAGTGCCAGTTATAAGCAAAGCGCAGCTCATTAAATGGCCGCATCGGTGCCGGACCCAAAAACCGGTCCCAATCCAACCCCGGCGGCGTCGCCGTATCCGGCTTCCGGCCAATCGAAGGCCGCCGTTTATAGCAAAGCCCCTTCGCCAAATAAATCTTGCCAATCACGCCCTGCCGCAGCAGCTCCACCGCCCGCATCTTATGCTGAATCGTCCGCGACTGCGAACCCACCTGCACCATCCGCCCATACTTCCGCGCCGCCGCCACCATCTGCTGCCCCTCGAAGATGTTATGGCTCGCCGGCTTCTCAATATAAACGTCCTTCCCCGCCTGGCATGCCCAAATCGTACTCAGCGCGTGCCAATGGTTCGGCGTCACAATCGAAACGGCGTCGATCGACTTATCATCGAACACCTGCCGCATATCCGAGTAAACCTTCGGCTTCTTCCCCGTCAGCTTCTCGACCAGCGCCACGCCCCGTTCCTGAGCCGCCTGGTTCACATCGCAAATCGCCGAAATGTTCGCCGACGCGAGCGTCGAATAGAACCCCACATGGTCCCGCCCTCGGCCCCCCAGCCCCACAATCGCCAGGCTCACCTTGTCATTGGCGCCCATCAGACGTCCGGCGGCCGCCGCCCCCGCCGCTGCTAACCAACTTCTCCGTTCCATGGCCTCATCCTATCCCATAACTTTGATATCCAACTCGCCCTTGCCCAGCCGCACCCGCAGCCCTTCGCCCGGCATCGCCTCCGCCGCGTCCCGGATCACCTGCCCGTTGGAACGCATCACCACCGCATACCCCCGCTCCAAAATCGCCAACGGGCTCAACTGCTCCAGCTTCGCCGTACTCACCTCCAGGCGCCGCTCCGCCCCCCCGAGCCGCCGTTCCATCAGCTCCGCCGCCCGCTGCTCCGCCCGGTCCAATCGCCGCCGCCCCTCCGCCATCCGCAGACGCAAATCCATCCGCCGCAGACGCAAGTCCAATCCCGTCCACCGCCCCCGCGCCTCGCCCACCACCTCCCGCCCCAACCCCCG
>LNFE01000220.1 GCA_001464575.1 Acidobacteria bacterium Ga0077553
CCCGCTTTAAACACATCCGCGGCCACAAAATGGCCTGCGGCGGCCTCGAAGTCGCCGTGTGGGATCTCGAAGCCCGCCGGAAAGGCATCCCGCTCCATCAGCTCATCGGTGGCGGCGCCCGCCCCGAGATCCCCTCCGGTGTCTCCCTCGGCATCCAGGACACCGTCGACGACGTCCTCCGCGTCATCGAGAAGGAACTCGCCGCCGGCTACCAGCGCATCAAGATGAAGATCAAGCCCGGCCGCGACGTCGAAGACCTCCGCGAAGTCCGCAAGCGCTTCCCTCACATCAAACTCATGGCGGACGCCAACTCCGCCTACACGCTGAAAGACGCCGACCGCCTCCAGGCCCTCGACGAGCTCTATCTCATGATGATCGAGCAGCCCCTCGCCCACGACGAGATCATCGACCACGTCGAGCTCCAAGCCAAGCTCCAGACGCCCATCTGCCTCGATGAGTGCATCCGCTCGGCCCACCACGCCGAACAGGCCATCCGCCTCAACGCCTGCGGCATCATCAATATCAAGCTCGGCCGAGTCGGCGGCTTCTCGGAAGCCATCAAGGTCCATGACCTCTGCCAGCAGCACAACATCCCCGTCTGGTGCGGCGGCATGCTCGAAAGTGGCATCGGCCGCGCGCATAACATCGCCCTCGCCAGCCTCCCGAACTTCGTCCTCCCCGGCGACGTCTCGGCCTCGCAACGCTATTGGAAGCGCGAACTCCTTACGCAGCCCATTGAAGCCACGCCCCACGGCACCATCGCCGTCCCCACCGGCGTCGGCTTCGGCTTCGATATCGACTTCCCCTTCCTCGATTCCATCACCGTCCGCCAGGAGATTGTCCGTTGACCGATGGCAGTAGTAGTAAGTGGAAACTGTATCTGATCGTCGTTGGTGTCTACCTGTTCTGGGGCGCTAACTTTATCTTTTCAAAGATCGTCCTGCAGGAGATGCCCGGCCTCGTCGCCGCCAGCCTCCGCACCGTCCTCGCCGCCGCGCTCATGCTCCCCGTCTATTGGTGGAGCGTGCGCCAGGGCGCTGAACCTGTCAAACTCCGCGAACTGCCCATCTTCCTGCTGCTCGGCTCCGTCGGCATCGCCATCAACCAGGCCTGCTTCCTCGTCGGCATCGCCCAAACCTCGGCCGGCCACGCCGCCCTCGTCATCGGCTTCACGCCCATTCTCGTGCTCTTCCTCGCCGCCGCGATCGGCCAGGAACGCATCACCCCGCTCAAGATCCTAGGCCTCACCATCGCCATCGGTGGCGTCGTGCTGCTCCAGCAGGGCCACGAAGGCAGCCCCTCCTCCTGGGTCGGCGACCTCTTCATGCTCGGCGCCGGCGCCAGCTTCGCGGTCTATACCGTCTTCGGCAAACATGCCACCCGCCGCCACGGGGCCATTCCCATCATCGCCTTCAGTTATGCGGCCGGCGCCCTCACCATGTGGCCCTTCACGTATTCCCACGTCGCCGCTTTCGATTTCGGCGCCGTCTCCACCAAAGCCTGGCTCGCGTTCTTTTACATGACCGTGGTCTCCTCCACCGTCTGCTATCTCTTCTTCTATTACGCGCTCAATCGCCTCGCCGCCTCCCGCATCTCGGCCTTCGCCTATCTCCAACCCCTGGTCGCCACCCTCCTCGCCATCCCCATGCTCGGTGAACCCCTTACCGCCGCCATGATGGGCGGCGGCAGCCTCGTCCTCGCGGGGGTCTTCCTCACGGAGCGCGGTTAGCCATGGCCGGCTTCACTCGACTCCTCCGCCACAACCCCAACTATCGGAACCTGTGGATGGGCCAGGTCGTCAGCGAAGTCGGCGACCACTTCAACACCATTGCCGTCTTCAGCCTCGTCCTGCAGAACACGAACTCCGGCTTCGCCGTCTCCGGCGTCATGCTCGCCCGCGCCATCCCCATGCTCCTCGCCGGGCCCCTGGCCGGCGTCTCGCTCGACCGCTTCGACCGCCGCAAGCTGATGCTCTGGAGCGACCTCTTCCGCGCTGCCGTCGCCATTCTCTTCATGCTGGCTATCCCCGCCAGCCGCACTTGGCTCGTATACCTCCTCAGCGCTCTACTCATGGGCGCATCGCCCTTCTTCACCTCCGGCCGTACCGCCATCCTCCCCGCTATAGCCAGCAAAGAGGAACTCCACACCGCCAACACCATGACCCAAACCACGCAGTGGACCACCACCGCAATTGGGTCCTTTCTCGGTGGCGCCAGCGCCGCCGCCTACGGCTACGAAACCGCCTTCTTCCTCAACGCCCTGTCGTTCCTGTTCTCTGCCTGGAGCGTCGGCCTGCTCAAAGGCGAGTTCACCGCCCGCCGCGAGGAATCCCTCAACGAGACGAAGGTCATGAAACCCTGGCACGACTATGTCGAAGGCCTCCGCTATATCGCCTCCATACCGCTCGTCTTCGGCCTCATGATGGTCGGCGTCGGCTGGGCCAGCGGTGGCGGCGCCGCCCAAGTACTCTTCTCGCTCTTCGGCGAACGCGTCTTCCAAAGAGGTCCCGCCGGCATCGGCGAACTCTGGGGCGTCGCCGGGCTCGGTCTCGTCTTCGGCGGGTTCTTCGCCCACCGGCTCATGCCGCGTCTCGATTTCGCCGCCTACAAGCGCACTATCGCCATTGCCTACCTATTCCATGGAGGCTGCTACATCGTATTCAGTCTCATGACCAGCTACGGATGGGCCCTCTTCTTTCTCGCCATGTCCCGCGCCGCCGTCGCCTTCAGCTCGGTCATGAACATGACCCTGCTCCTCCGCCACGTGAGTGACGAATACCGCGGGCGCGTCTTCGCCACCCTCGAAACCCTCGTCTGGGGCGTCATGATGCTTTCGATGACCGGCGCCGGCCTCGCCTCCGACCGCGTCGATACCCGCTGGATCGGAGTCGCCAGCGGAGCCCTCAGTTCCTGCACGGCGTTCTATTGGATGTGGGCCAACGCCACCCAGCGCCTCCCCGAACCCGCCCTGCCGCCCCATGCCGTCGAGGTCGAAGACCTCGAAGTGCACGGAGAACCCACCGCCTAGTCGCCCCCCAATAGCAAAGGGCCGGGACAATGCCCGGCCCTCTTTGCCCAACCGTCAGATTTTTGTTAGTTGAAGTCCGGCAGAACCAGCAGTTCGAACTCGCCGCCCGCCATCGCGGGGTCCAACGCTACGACGGTCCGAGCCGTGTTGCTCATCAGCGGGAAGCGGCCGGAGTCGATCGCCACCGTCCGGGTTCCCGTCACGGTCACCCGCGCCTGGTAAACGCCAGCCGGAACCGTCAGGTAGTGGCTCGCCAGCGGGAAGGGAACGTTCGCCAGAGCCGGAGCGCCCATCAGCGGAGCATACGGCGTCGTCGCATACACGTCCACGTTAGGGGCCGTCGAAGCGCCATGCACCACGCGAACCTTCGCCATGCCCATACCCGGAGACTCCACTTCGTCGCCCGCGCCCATCAACTGCAACGTACCGCCGCCGACTTTGCCAAACGCAAAGAAGGTGTAGGCCGAACCACCCCGCAGCATCGTCGGACCACTGCGCAGAACCGTCGTCGTCGTGCCGCTCACATTGACGCTGAAGTCATAGGTGGCCGGAGGAACCGGCGTGTATTCGGTGAATCCCTTGTACTTAATGCCCTGGAACACCAGGTTCCCATTAGCCAATACGTCAACGGCCGGGGCATCGGAAGCAGCGTGCACCACCCGAACCCAGGCAACGTTCGAGGGCACCTGAGCGGAAGCAAAAGAGACACACAATAGTGTCGCGGCAGCGGACAGCAGTAACGATTTCATCAATGATTCTCCTCTAAGTTAGTCAGGCCAGCCACCGTGCCGGAGGGGAAGCGGAAACATTCGCTAAACACGGTCGTAACATTCGCCTAAACGCTCAGATATCCCCATTCGCCCGCGAGATCTATTTTTTGGTGCCACTCTCCTCGTACCATGGAAGCAGGGGAACACGTCGTACCTCTGGGAGAACCTGCTGCCAAGCCTCAATGGAAAAGTCATCCTGGTCACCGGCGCTGCCAAACGCGTCGGCCGGTCCATCGCCCTCCGCCTTGCCCGCGAAGGGGCTCGCGTCGCCATCCATTACAGCTCTTCCGGCGAAGAAGCCCAAAAAACGGCGATTGAGTGCGGGGATGCGCATACGTTCGCTGCCAATCTAGAAAATGTCACGGAAATTGAAGCCATGTTTGCCGCCATCGACCGCCAATACGGCCGTCTCGACGGCCTCGTGAACAACGCCGCCCGGTTCACTAAGATCGATCCGCTCGACGTCACCGAAGCCGATTGGGACTTCATTCACGACGTCAACCTCAAAGCCACCTTCTTCTGTTGCCGCGAAGCCGGCCGCCGCATGAAGGCGCAAGGCTACGGCCGCATCGTCAATATCAGCTCCCTCGGCGGCCTCCGCCCGTGGGCCGACCACGCCCACTATTGCGCCTCGAAAGCCGGCGTCATCATGCTCACCAAAGCCCTCGCCAAAAGCTTCGGCCCCGGCGTCACGGTCAACTCCGTCGCCCCCGGCGTCATCCCCTTCGGCGAAACCATTGAAGGCCTCGACGGCATGATCCGCTCTACCCCCGCCGGCCGCACCGGCACCGGCGACGAGATCGCCGACGCCGTCACCTTCTTCCTCTCCGCCACCGATTTCATCACCGGCCAGATCATGGCCGTCGACGGCGGACTCAGCCTCAGATAACCATGCGCCTTACCCTCGTCCTGCTCCTCGCCGCCACCGCCGTCCACGCCGAGATCCGGCCCATGACGCTCAAGGCCGTTCTCGAAGCGGCCATGGCGCAGAACCCCGATGTCGCCCTCGCCCGCCTCGAAGAACGCAAGGCCGCCGACGGCGTCCGCGCCGCCCGCGACCCCTTCGTTCCCAAGGTGATTGTCGGCAGCGGCCTCGCCTATTCCACCGGCTTTCCCATGAGCATTGAAGGCTCGGCCCCCTCCATCGTCGAGGCTCGCGCCATCGCCAGCATCTTCAATCGTCCGCAGCGCCTGATGGTCGAAAAAAGCCGCCAAGACGAACAAACCAGCAAGATCTCGACCGAAGAGCGCCGCGAATCCGTCGCCTACCGCGCCGCGATTTTGTACGTCGAGGCCGGCCGCATCGCCGAAGCCGCCAAGGCCGTCGGGCAGCAGGTCACCAGCTTCGAGCGCGTCGTCGCCAACGCCAAAATCCTCCTCGAAGAGGGCAGGGAACTGCCCCTCGAAGAGAAACGCGCCCGCCTCAAACTGGCCCAGGCCAAGCAGCGTCTCCAGCGTTTGCAGTTCGATCAGGAGTCCGCCGAAACCGACCTCGCCCTCCTCCTCGGCCTCGCCCCGACAGACCGGGTGCAGCCCGTCGAACCGGAGCGTTCTGTCCCCTCCGTCATCGATAGCGAGACGGAGGCCATCACCAACGCGCTGCGCAACTCCCGTGAACTCCAGCGCCTCGATTCCCAACTCAAGGCCAAAGGCCTTGAAGTCCGCAGCTACGAATCGGCCCGGCTTCCCACCTTTGATCTTGTTGCCCAGTACGGCCGCTTCGCCCGCTTCAATAACTACGACAAGTTCTTCAATCGCTTCGACGCCAACAACGCCCAGTTCGGCATGTCGTTCCGCATCCCCATCGTGCCGTCGCTCGCCAGCCGCGCCCAGAAAGACATCGCGTCGTCCGACATCGTGGCGCTGCGGACGCAGGTCACCACCGCCCGCGGCCGCATCGCCGTCGGCGCCCGCCGCGCCTGGCAACTGGTCGCCCAGCAGCAGCTTTCCACCGAAGTCGCCAAGCTCGATCTCGAAGTCGCCCGTGATCAGGTCTCCCAACTCCTCGCTCTTTACGAGGAAGGCCGCATCCCATTTAGGCAGCTCGAGGAAGCCCGTC
This sequence comes from Acidobacteria bacterium Ga0077553, assembly GCA_001464575.1. GTDB lineage: Bacteria > Acidobacteriota > Terriglobia > Bryobacterales > Bryobacteraceae. The sequence continues at coordinate 5,857 of LNFE01000220.1, forward strand.
TCCAGGAAAACGAAAAATTTCTCGCGTTGTTTGATTCCCGCTACGCCCTCGACCGCGCCCGCCTCGACCTGCTTCGCGAAACCGGCAATGTCCTCGCGCTCCTCCAGTGAACCCTGCAACTTTCGCTCGAACCACGGGTTATAGTGGTTGATTCCATGCGTCTCGTCCGCGTTTTCTTCGCCTTGACGGCTCTCGTCTTTCCGGGTCTGGCCGCGACGCTCGGCACCGTGATCAGCATCATTGGTGGGGCCAGCGATCTGGTTCTCGACGACACCCGAGGCTTGCTTTACCTCGTCCGTCCCGCGCCGTACAATCGCATCGATATCTTCTCCGTCACCCAGCGGCGTATTCTGTCCTCCGTTTTGACCGATGCTCTTCCGCTGGCGGCTTCTCTTTCTCGCGATGGCAGCATTCTTTATGTCACCTGCCACGACGGATCGTCGCTAAACATTGTCGACACGCGGGCTAATCCTCCAGTTGTCGTGCGGAAAATCTCTTTGCCCGCCAAGCCCGAAGGGGTTGCCGTTGGCGCCGATGGCCGGGTTTTGATCACCACGATTGGGTCGGGCGCCGGCAATCTGCTTAACACCCTTTTGATCTACGATCCGAGCGTAACAGACAGTTCACGGATTCTCGAAACGGTTCCGGTCGCTACGCCGCCGCCTTTGCCGCCCACTCTGCCGCCGTTGGCGGGTCGCGTGTTTCTGGCTAATCGCAGTCAGTTGGTCGCCACGCGGGATGGCTCACGCATCATTGGCGTCAACGGGTTCAACAACACGCAACGGGTAGTCTTCGTCTATGAATCGGCTTCCGGCAGCGTTGTTCGCAGCCGGATTGTCAACGACACCTCCACCGTCCTTTCGGTTGCTCCAGACGGATCGAAGTTCATGATGGGGCTGCGGCTGTTTGAATCCGAGTCGCTCTCTGTCCTCGCGCAGCAGAACGCCGCGAACGCTCCTTTTCCGCTTTCGGTCACGGTAACCGCCGCTGGCTTTACGCAAATCGGTGGTCAGTTTAATCTGCAACAAAATCAGGGCGGCAGCTCCTTCACGCCGGATGGCTCCCGGATCTACGCTGCTTTTAACATCACCCCGGTGCAGAACCCGCCTGCTCGCGCCAATGTGACGCAGTTGCTGATTGACGATGCGGACAATCTGCTGATCTACGATGCCTTACAGCTTCCGGAAAATTTGGCCGGCAAGATGATCTCAAGTACTGACGGCTCGGCGCTGTATGGGCTCAGTGAAAGCGGCTTCACCATCATTCCGATCGGCGAGCTGAGCCGCAGCCCCGTCCTGCAACCTTCCACGAACGCCTTGGTCGTCGCTACGGATCAATGTAATTCCGTACCCGAGTCGCGCACGGTCCGCGTTGACATTGCCAATGTCAACCGAACCCCAGGGGCGCTCAACGTCACCCCGACCTTGCTGCAACAACTTTCTTCCACGACCAACGTCAATATTCCCGGCCTCGGCGGCGGTTTGCCCGGCCCCGGCGGCGGTGGGATCATCATCCCTCTCCCGGGTCCCGGTGGCGGCGGCATCGCTCTGCCCAACAACCCCGGCGCCGCCGCGTTGCAACAAGCTCCCGCGGTTCGTATTCTTCGCGAAGGAAACTCCACTTCCGGATTTGAATTTACGATCAACGCGACGGCCGCCCGCTCGCTCGGCACGGCTCAGTCCTACGACTATCTGCTCACCGCTCCGCAGGCGGTCAATGTCCCGTCGATCGTCCGGGTGTATCAGAATGGCCGCAATCCCGAGGCCCGCGGGAACCTTGTGCCGATTCGAACTAGCCTCTCTCCGGCGGAGGGGCTGACGGATGTCGTCCTTGACCCGGTGCGGCAGCGTCTGTATATCGCGAACTCCGGAATGAATCGCGTGGAAATCTTCGACATTCGCCAACGCCGATTGCTCGATCCGCTGAAGGTGGGGCAACTGCCTCGCGCGCTGGCCCTCGCGCCGGACAACTCCACCCTTTACGTCGCGAACTCCGGCAGCGAATCGATTTCGATCATCGACCTTGAGCGATTGGCCGTCACCGGCCGCATCAAGTTCCCGCCCATTCCTTTCAACGGCAACGTGCCCATCGTCACTCCTTCGCACCTCGGAGTGACCCAGCGGGGATTGCAGATCGTAATGAGTAATGGAACCCTCTGGCGGGTGGTTGGCGATGAGGCGGTGCCCCGCGCCATTAGTTCGATCATCGGGACCACCACCGTACCCGCTCCGCGCACCGTGAGCGTTACGCCCAACGGCGAGTTTTTATTCCTCCTGGCAGGGAATGGGAACGCGTATCTTTACGATTCGCAGGTAGACGACTATGTCCAGTCCCGGCAAGTAGCGGCGGCTCCGATCACTGGCTATTTTGGCCCGGTCAGCGCCGGCCCGCGGGGACAGTACTACGTTGTCAATGGCCTCGTCCTCAATCAGAGCCTCTCGCCGATCTCCGGCACAATCAACGATCCCAGCCGGCCCGTCGCCGGACCTGCCGCGACCACACGGCCGATCGCTTCGGTCATTGCTGGCAGCGGTACAGTCTATGCTCGCTTTACGCAGCCGGTGATTGCCAATGCCAACACTGTGGTTTCAGACACTCCGTCGGTCGAACTCATTGACGCCAACACCGGGGCGACTGCGCGCTCCGTCCCCGCCCTCGAAGGGCCGCTTTCCCGGCTGATCGGGAACCAGCGGGTGAACGTGGAGGGTCGTCTCATGACCGTAGATGCCGGGCTGACGAGCGCTTACATTTTGACGATGAGCGGTTTGAGTATCATTCCCTTGGATGTGGTGCCTCCGGCGGCCCGGCCCGTCGTGCCAGCAAACGGGGTTGTCAATGTTGGCACGTACACTGCCGGCGCCTCGCAAAACGGACTGATCTCAGTTTTCGGCTCCAACCTTGGTTCTGACGCCACGGCGGCTGATACCCCATTGCCGACGACCCTGGGCGGCGTTTGCATTACGCTGAACAACAACCCCTTGCCCTTGCTGATGACCTCGAGCGGGCAGATCAACGCCCAGATTCCGCCCAATTTGGCGGCCGGCCGCTACCCCCTGGTCGTTCGCTCCGTCGAACGCAAAGCCGCGGCCCCGGCGGTGCAACTTACGGTTGCGCGCTATACCCCGGCCGCGCTGGCGGATCCTGCCACCAAGCGGGCCCTGCTCTTCCGCGCCAATGGGGAACCGGTTACCCAGCAGCGCCCTGCCAAACGCGACGAGCCGCTGGTGCTCTATGCCGTCGGGCTTGGGATCCCGGCGCGAACGACCCTTGCGGCCGGGGCGCCCGCACCAGCGAGTCCCTTGATTGAAACGGATGAACTGAAGCTGTACTTCCGGAAAGTGGCGACGGCGGCCGACCTGACGCGGGGCCCAACCGTGCAGGAAGAGATGATCGTCGATTGGAGCGGGCTCGTCCCCGGATACGTCGGGCTATACCAGCTCAACCTGCGGGTGCCTGGATTCCATGAGAAAGGTCCTGATCTAAAGGTGGTCATCCGGATAGGCGGGGTCGAAAGTCCGCTCTCGGGGCCCCTAGTCCCCAGCGTCTCCGTGGAATAGGATTGACGGAATAGTACTGCGGTTATCTGCTCCCGCCGGTTCACTCGTTATACTATGAGGGTTAGGATTTAATCACCACGCCGATGTTGCATCGTTCAATCACCGTCACTATCCTCGCGCTCTCGCTTGTGCTGAGTTCTTGCATGAGCGACCCGGAGTCGCGCAAGAAGAAGTTCCTCGCAAACGGCAACAAGTACT
>LNFE01000221.1 GCA_001464575.1 Acidobacteria bacterium Ga0077553
GTTGAGGCGGAAGTCCTGATTCTGGGCGATGGCGCGGCGGCCGTCGCGGAAGAAGAGGCCGGGGGCGGCGGGGGCGATGGTGATGGTTTCAGCGGCACTGTCGCCGGCGGCGGTGGAGACGGTCAGGGCGATGGGGCCGGGCGGGAGATTGTAGGGGACCTGGGCGTTGATCTGGTTGGGCGAGACGAAGACGAGCGGCCAGGCACGGCCGGCGCTCAATACGCGGATGCCAGCGAGTTCGCGGGGGAGCGGGAGGGCGGCAGCCTGTTGGAGGCTGGGGGCGAGGTTCGAGCCGAACAGGGAGATGAGCGCGCCGGGGGCAACGGGCCCGGCGGCGAAGCTGGCGCCATTGACGACGCCACCGGCGGCGATGGTGGGGCGGGGGCCGAAGGTGACGCGGCGGATGCGGAAGTTTTGCCAGTCGGCGATGAGCAGGTCGCCAGAGGGGTGAATGGCGATCGAGTTGGGGAAGCGCAGGGCGCTTTCGGTGGCGGGGACGTTATCGGGGCCGCGGCCGGGTTGGCCGGTGCCGGCGACGGTGGTGATGGTGCCATCGGGGGCCATGCGGCGGATGCGATGGTTGCCCATGTCGGCGATGTAGAGGTTGCCGGCGGGATCGAGGGCGAGAGCGTTGGGCTGGTTGAGGCGGGCGGCGGAGGCGGGGCCGTCGTCGCCGGAGAAGCCGGCGGCGCCGGTGCCGGCGAGGGTGGTGATGATACCGGCGGGGGTGATGCGGCGGACTTTGTGGTTGCCCTGGTCGGCGATGAGGAGGTTGCCGGCGGGATCGAAGAGGAGGTGGGTGGGGTTGTTGAGGCGGGCGGTGGTGGCGGTCGCGTTTTCGGGGGCGTCGCCGGCGAACCCGGTGCCGGCGATGAGTTGCAGGCGACCGTTGGGGAGGAGGCGGGCGATGCGATGGGAGTGGAGTTCCGCGAAATAGAGGGAGCCGTCGGGGGCGTAGGCGGCGGAGGAGGGCCAGTCGAGGGGCGTCGAGGTGGCAGGGATATTGGGGGCGAAGAAGGCGTGGAGGTTGCTGCCGATGAGGGTGGTGATGCGGCCGTCGGCGGCGACCTGGCGGATGCGGTTGTTCTTCTGGTCGACGATGAGGAGCGTGCTGTTGGGGCCGGGAAAGGCTTGGGCGGGACCATAGAGGCGGGCGGCGGTGGCGGGGCTGTTGTCGCCGGTGGCGGCGGCGCCGCCTTGCGGGCTGCAGCGGGCGTCGATGGCGGGGCGTTCGCCGGTGCCGGCCAGGGTGGAGATGACGCCGTCGGGGGCAATGCGGCGAACGCGATTGTTGGCGGAGTCGGATATGTAGATGTTGCCGGCGGCGTCGACGGTAAGGTGGCTTTGCTCTTCGAATCGGGCGGGGTCGCATTCGTTGACGAGGAAGGCGAGCCCGAGGGCGGCCGAGGAGGCGGGGCCACCCTCGCCGGAGAAGCCACGTTCTCCGGTGCCGGCGATGGTGGTGATGACCCCGGCGGCGAGGAGCACAAAGAGACCCATTGCCGTTATCCTAACGCGGATAGAAGAAAGGGAGATCGAAAGGGGCGCCGGTCGCGCGGTGATTTAACAAGCGGACTGGCAGGTACGCTGGGACTATTGGCGTTCGCGAAGGATGCGGGCGATGGTGCGGGGATGGTGTTTGCCGTGCAGGACCGCGAGGATCAAGAGCGGGTCATGGTGGGGCGTGTAGGCAATCAGATACTCGCGGATGACCCAGAAACGCAAGGATCTAAGCGGGATGATGGAACCTTGAAAGCCCATGTAGGGCTGGGTGGAGAGAAGCTCGAAGGCGTCAAAGAACTCGTCCTCCAGTTTGGAGGCAACCTCCGGGCTGGCCTCGCCTGCAACGTAGCCCCAAATTCCGTCGAGGTCTTCGATGACGGACTCGTGGAGCTTGAAGCTGATCATCCGTTCTTGTGCGGGTAGACGGCGTGACGGGCAGCGAGTTCGCGGCGGGCGCCGACAGGATCAACGAGAGCGGCTTTGCCGTTGACGGCATCATCATAACGACGATTGAGCATCTCGCTGAGTTCCTCCTGTTCGTGCACGAGCGCCTGCTGCTGCTCGAGACCCAGGGCCAGTACGTCATCGACGGCGGCCACCAGATCTCTACCTTCCTGCTGGGCGAGGGATTCCAGTTGAGCCTTACGCGGAGCGGAAATCGGAATACTCTCCATAATCGAACCTTAGCGTAAGGAAGGCTGGAGATCAAGAGACGCAGAGGTAAAACGAGCCTATCCGAACGACCACCCGCTCCCTGCACGTCACAACTCCAGCGGACCAAGCCTACGGCTTAATCGCAATTGTTACCCCCTTCTGTGAGGACGACGCCCCTCCCGCTCCAAAGATCAAGATCGGACACATTCGCCCCACGTTGTACCCCCATCCCGACTCCGGTAGAGGCCAGTATCTGTCAGCGAATAGACCGTCAACGGATCACTGCCATCCAGCGCTAATTGATTGGGACGAAAAGGTGGCACTACCCCGAGCTTCCCACCTGCCGCATCAAAGCGCAAAAGCGTCTCTAACTGCGGACCCAAAAGTAATCCCACCGTGGCAAGTCCCGGCGAAGTTGTCGTTCCAGTTACATACACGTTTCCATCTGGGTCAGCCGTTACCGCGGAAACACTTTCCTTGCCACTCCCTCCAATCTGTCTCACCCATTGCAGCTTCGACTGTCCCAGGCAGATTTCGCCAAACACAAGCAGGAGAACCAAGCGCATCATGGCCTTAGGATGGTGCCCAAATGACCGGAAGTCAACCTCGCACCGGCTCCCTCCATCGCCATGACATAGGCCTCCCGTCGATAACTTCTTAGTTCTGCTTCTGTCCTCCTGCTTGCCCTGGTGTTTCCGCTCTGACTGGGCTCGCTCCAGTGGTAGGTTCAAGGGAAGGAACTTTCAGTGGGCACGGTTGGCAAGGTGGGCCGTGCATTAGCGCCGGAGGAGATCGTGTCCAGGCGAGACGTGATCTTCGCGCGAGACGTTCCCGTGAGCAGAGAGCGAAGCAGTGCCCGCGCGCAGAGAATCTCAGGTCATCTGCAGGCTGATGTCCTCATGCCTGGACCCTGTGGAGCCGAAAAGCGAACAAGAGTAGACCGAGGAGTGGTGAACGCGGATGGAATCGAACCATCAACCTACTGATTAAGAGTCAGTTGCTCTGCCAATTGAGCTACGCGTCCACGTTCAGACGGCACCGGACAACAGTTTTCAGAATAGCATGGCGGGGGCTAGTTTGGGGGGCTTGGCGGCAAATTTCTTGCGGCAATTTGGGCAATATCGAGAAGCTGCGGTGGACGCTCGCTCACCGCAGCGAGACCATCGCGGAACATCGTGTTGCAGAACGGGCAGGCCGCGGCGACGATATCGGCGCCCGTGTCGGCCAACTCCTGCGCGCGGGCATGGTTCACGCGGCTCCCCTGCTCCTCGCCGAGGAACGCCAAGCCGCCGCCGGCTCCACCAACGCGCCCGCCGACGCGGCCACCGCACGAGGCTCATCGTAGATCTCCTGGTAGCGGCCCAGGTAGCACGGATCGTGGTAGACCACCGTCTGCTGCGGTGGGGCGGGGGTGGCATACTTCGCCAACAGCTGAGAATGATGCTCGATTTCAAAGTTCACGCCGAACTCCTGATAATCCTTGCCGAGGGTGCGAACGCAGTGCGGACAGATGGAGAGCATCTTCTTCGCCCCGACCGCCTGAATGGCCTCAATGTTCTGGTTTGCGAGGGTTTGGAAGACGAGGTCGTTGCCGAGGCGGCGGGCGGAGTCGCCGGAGCAGCGTTCCTTTTTGAGGACGCCGAAGGAGATGTTGTGGTGGCGGAGCACCTGGACCAGGGAACTGACGATTTCGCGGCCGGCCGGGTCATAGCTGCCCATGCAGCCCATCCAAAGGAGGTACTCCTGCGAACCGTCATAGAGCGGGAGCCCTTCGGATTTGACGAAGCGGTCTCGCTGCAGGGCGGGGAAGCCCATGGGGTTGCCGTACCGTTCGAGGTTCAGGAAGAGCTTGGTGCCGTGTTCGTCCTCCCATGCGCCGGTGTTGACTGCGCCGCGGCGCAGGCCAATGATCACCGGGAGATGCTCGATGCCGACCGGGCACTGGTATTCGCAGGCGCCACAGGTGGTGCATTGAAATGCCGCTTCCTGCGAGATGTGCAGGCCGAGGAGCGGCTGTTCGCTGGCGACGCCGAACTCGTTGAGATAGTCGCGCGTGCCGAGGATGATCTCTTTGGGGTTGAGGAGTTTGCCGGTGTTGGCGGCGGGACAATGCTCCGTGCAGCGGCCGCATTCGACGCAGGAGAAGGCCTGGAGCACGGTGAGCTTGGTGACGTCCTTGCCGGTGACGAGGCCGAAATCTTCGTCGCCGGCCAGCGGCGGGATCGCCGAGAAGGAGCCGCGGGAGAGGAGGACGGTGGCCGGACTAAGGACGAGATGAAGGTGCTTGGTGTGCGGGATCAGGGGAAGGAAGATCAGCAGGGCGAGGGTGTGGGCCCACCAGAGGCCGTTGTAGAGCGGGCCCGTCGGCGACCAGGCGAAGTCGGCAAGGTAGGTGGCCATCAGGACGAAGATCAGCAAGGCGATGAAACCGGACTCCCAGGAGACCTCGCCGAGCCATTCGGGGCGCCAGACGAGGCGGCGAATGGCGAGGCCGGCGATGGAGATGGCCGTGACGACGGCAAAGGCGGCGGCGAGCCAGCCGATGGGGTTGCCGTGGATGGAGAAGAGCGGCAGGCGAACGCCGATGGCGAAGTGGTTCAGGGTAACGATACCGAAGGCGCAGAAGCCCCAGAAAACGAAGGCATGAAGCAAGCCTGGGATGGGGCGCTCCTTAATGACTTTGGCTTGGCAGATGACCTCCCAGAAGAAGTCCCAGACGCGGCGGCTGACTGGTGCGAGTTGGAAGTCGGCATCGGGCTTCGCGTCGCGGAGTAGGTTGACGACGGTGGAAAAGCGGCGGGCAAAGCCGAACACCGCGAGGGCCAGCAAGACCACGAACAGCGCCGACTCGGCGGCGGACAGGGGGGGCATAAGAATACGCTACACTACCAAAGTCCGGAGGATCTTTGCGCTTTTTTGTTTCTGGTGCGGCTGGGTTTGTTCCCTCTCATTTGTGTGATCGCATTCTGGCGGACGGCCACACGGTTGTCGGAGCCGATAATTTTCTGACGGGTCATCGCCGGAACGTGGCGCATCTGGAGGGCCATCCGACATTCACTTTCCACGAACTGGATGTTTGCCAGCCGTTACCGGATTTGGGCGCGTTTGATTGCGTGATTCACGCGGCGTCCCCGGCCAGTCCCAAGGACTACTATGCGCACCCGATTGCGACGCTCGACGTCGGCTCGATTGGCTCGCGGAACCTGCTCGAACTGGCGCGGGCCTCGAACGCGCGCTACTTAGTGACGTCGACCTCAGAATGTTACGGCGATCCGCTCGAACATCCGCAGGTGGAGACGTATTGGGGCAACGTGAACCCGGTGGGGCCGCGGAGCTGCTACGACGAGAGCAAGCGGTTCGCCGAGGCGATCACGATGGCGTATCACCGGCATTATGGGCTGCGGACGAATATCGCGCGAATCTTCAATACCTACGGCCCGCGAATGCAACTGCGGGACGGGCGCGTGGTGCCGGCGTTTCTCGATCAGGCGTTAAGTGGGCAGCCGATTACGGTGTTCGGGGATGGGTCGCAGACGCGGAGTTTCTGCTACGTGAGTGACTTGGTGGAGGGGTTGTACCGGTTAGCGCAATCGGATGAGGTGTATCCGGTGAATGTGGGGAACCCGGTGGAGTTGACGATGCTGGAGTTTGCCGAGCGGATTCAGCGGTTGACGGGAACGAGTTCGCCGATTGTGTTTGAGCCGCTGCCGGAGGACGATCCGAAGCGGCGGAAGCCGGATATCAGCAAGGCGAAGCGAGTGTTGGATTGGGAGCCGCAGGTGTCGCTTGAGGATGGGTTGCGGGAGACGATTGCTTACTTTCAGGCGGTCAGATAAGGCCACCCAGTAATGCAATTGCGCTTTGCATAGCGTACGCGCGACTTCATGCGACAGACTCGCTGCGAGCGAGATGTCGGCATCGTTCGGGCGGCTGTCTGGCCGGGTCACGTCCGAACGCTGCTCTCACCACTACCAGATCTACCCGGGCCGCTACACTACGGGGCGCTCCCCGCGACTTAGAAAGAACAAGTATTCTGGCTTCCGGAAGTTGCATTGGGGCGCCATCTGTGCGCCCGGTGGATGAGGATCCGATCCGCGAGGATACCAAGAACCAGTAATGGTTCGCGGACGACCGAGGATTCAAAACTGCCGCACCCGCAGACCCTTGAGTCAATCCCCGCAACTATCTGCCGCTACTTGCCCCACCGAGGATCGGCGTTGGGCTTAAGTAGCTCGCAGACAAGCGAGCCTTATCACTAAGCCGATTCATCCGATTGCATTATTAAGATTTATAAATTATCTTTTTCTTTCTGTGCTGTTGCATTAAATTCAGGAAGACAAGCTGTCTAAGTCAAGCTGCATTCTGATAATTCACGCTAAATTCCCTTGTCTATGCCGATGCTCCCCCCCCCTCCCGCAACACTGATCCTGCTGAACTAGCTATCCTAATTCTTCGATACTTTACAGTATTGCTATTGCCGGTAGCGGTTATCTTTACTTACCCTTACCTGCTCCACGGCCAGACGCCTGCTCCGGCACCGATTGATCGAAACGTTAATCCCCCTTCTGAAAAGAATCTCTTCCCTCGCCTGCATCTGGCCATTCCCAGTGATGATCTAAATCGAGCATTTTTGGATCGGCTCGCGCAAGTCGATGAACGCCTATCTAAAATGGCGCCGGAGCCTGCCGACGCAGAGATGAGGAGAGTGGCGCGGCAGTTGGGACTCACTAAAGAAGACCTACCGCACATCTTTCGCGAAGCTGCGAGATTCACCCGAGAAACGAAGCAGGCAGAGGCTGCACGATTGGCGAATCCCGAAGGGCGACCCGACCTAGCCGCACAAAACTTTGGCCGAGAGCGGTCAAGGCTGGTCCGAGAGGGTATGGACCGCCTAAACGGCGCCCTCAACATCCGGGCGCGAAACCGGCTCCAGGCATACATCTATACCAATGGCGATCTACGTCCGCCGGTAGGCGCAGGACAGGCAGGCTCGAAATGAGAACACGCATCGGCTGGCTGGTTCTCCTCTTGCTGCCATCTCTCGCCATTGCGCGGCCCTATCCTACGGGTATCGCCCCGCCCACCAATATCGTTGGAAATGGTGGTACGTTCGTCTTTGGGTTTCAACCAGATGGTCTCACCTTGCGGCCCATCTCAACGGCATATATGGCTATCGAGACAAGTCCTGGATCAGACGGTTGCTACTTTTCCTATTGGCCGCAGTCCAACTCTATCTACTTGGCCGATCAAGCTGGAAATGCCGTAGGGCCACTTGTACCGGGCAGCAGCGGACAGATTCAGAACGCCCAATGCAGCATCTCGGGTTCTCGTTCGTACGCCTCCGTCGGCCCGGACGGTGAGTTGAACGTCGGCATTTCGGTCACGTTCACAAGCGCCATGCCCCAGGGAACCAAGCCCCTTTGGTCGGCGGCTCTGGACGGAGTGGACAGCTCCGGTTGGGTGAAGAACATCGGTGGCTTCTATTGCATCCGAGTTTGCAGCGCCGTTTCCCAACCTGCGCCAAATTCGGAAACGTTCTCCCCCTCGACGCGCACTGGGGTGAATGAAAGCTTCGCCTTCGAGTTCTCCGATGCCAATGGAGCTACTGACATCGATACAGCGACTGTGCTAATTAACGGTGGTTTGGACAGCCGCGACGCCTGTAATCTGACGATCGATCCCCAAGCAGCAGGCGGAGCGGGAGTCGTCCACTTTGTCACCGACCCAGGGCCAGGTGGTCAAGTGACGATCGCCACAATTTTTCCCGGAAATGCCGGAACGTTTGGGAGTAACAACCAGTGTGAAGTTCGCGGCGAGAATGTAAGCCTGGTTCGTGTAGGGGCTATTTTGCGACTGTCCATCTCCATCACGATGAGGGGGGCGGGCGCCAAGCAAATCTATATGGCCGCTCAGGATCTTCAAGGCGGCAATTCGGGTTGGGCGAATCGGGGGGCATGGACTGCACCAACGGCCTTCAATTCGATCTCGCTCCTAAAGCCAGGATGTCAAAATGCTGCTGCCTGTACTGAGTATTCCGGGTTCACCCTTTCCGTCTCCAACCCTTCCCAGCCCACCTTGGAAACCGGTCAAATAGTGTTAACCAACGTGACGCGAGACATCGTGAGCATCGAGTATACTCAAGTAGTCTTGGGGAGAGTCTACCGGGAGCCCCGCAGCCGGGGCGTTCATCGAGAACGTTTGGACCCAACCACCGCTGGACATCTACTATCAGACGGTTCGCATTCCACTTTCGACTCCGTCGAATCCTGCCCCGACGATCACCCGACTTCTTTCCATCCCGTTATACGGACCGGGCCACTACTACTTCCGCTTGTCATTCAGGGTTTTGGCCAGATATAACAATGGTTCCAGCGGCCCCATCAATGCCGTTCACGCGATCGACTCGAATTGTGTAACGGCAGGATTCGCACCTGAGATTACAGGGATCCGCGATGATGCGACGGGGCTCGAGGATGAAATCGAACGGGGCTCTGCGGGCCCGTATTTGCAAATCTATGGGAACAACGTCCAGGGGACATTTGTGCCTACCGGATCATCGGTATCGCCAAACACGGGGATTAGCCAATGGGCGACTACCGGCGTATACCCTGCCTCGGGTCAAGTCAATCTCAGCTATTCGGTGCAGGCCAGTGCACCGACGGGACAGCGATCCGTTACTCTGACAAATGCAATTGGCCCTTCACCACCTTGGAGCCTTTGGGTCACAGACCCTTCGCCACAGATCCTTTCTGTGACGCCCGACCGACCGTGGGAACCCGGTGAAACTGTGACAGTTCAGGTGAACGGCAAGGGCTTCGGTAGCGACCCCACCGTAACAGTGAGAGCGACAGATACTGACACTGCAGCTTGTCTTGGCTCGGACTCGGTTTCGATCATCGGTCCCGTAGTTGGGACAGCCCGGGATACCCAGATTGTTTTCACAAAGTCAGTCCCCGAAAATTCAGTGAGTTGTAATTTTCAAATTGTCGTCACTTCTCGCGGACTCAGCGGATCGTTCGCTCAGGGTAACAATAGTACCCCGAAGAGCCAGCAGTCTTTCTACGATCTATTTGTTGGGCAGTCGCGACCGCCTAAACTCATCGTCTACATAGTTCACGGGCTCTCTGACAGTAGCGCATCGTTCACGAATCTCAGGAACAGCCTAGTGAGTGTTCTGCCCCCTAATCGCGAAGTGGACGCCAGGTTTAATTTTCCTGAGTGCGAATCGATATCGATGGGTGCGCAGCGTTTGAAGCAGCATGTTAAGAACCGAACATTTAGACCCGGCGACCGCCTTGCGTTCATTGGGCATAGCATGGGCGGACTGATTATCAGAGAGATGTTAGCCAAACACTATCCGGTGTTCGAGTCAGACCCGCCGGTTGTAGGCCTTGTGACACTAGGTACTCCACATCTTGGATACCCCTATAAACCGATAGATGGGCTGGCCAAGTGTTCTATCCAGACTCAAGAAATGGCAAGTTATCTGAATACAGATACTCCCGGCGTCACACTTCAACCAACGATGTTGAGCCCGTTTCTTCGGGATCTACGGAGTGCTTGGTCGATAAGTCAAGTCTCTGGGAATTGGTTAGCGGTGAGCGGAAGGAGTTGCTCTAATCCGATCCGAAATATGGGGACCCCAGAAAATGGGTGCCGAGCGAATTCTATGCCGTTCAGCGATTCGGTAGTGTGCGCCGACAGCGCCGGACTGCTCTTTCCGGGGGCAGGAATGACTCCGACGTCGACCTACACTGATATGCTCGGCCAATACCAACACGCTGTTGACGTTGGCTTCAGCTCGACACTAAACGTCTTGTGCGGTAACACGAACCCTCGCAAGCAAACGTTGACGGATCCCGTCGTCGGATCTCCATTGTTTAATCAGATTCGAGATTTTTTAAATGCCTTATAAGTTTTGGAATCAAATAAACCTTTTGCGCCTCTGCGCGTTTGCAGTGGGCAGCTTCGCGTATTCGCAGACTTCCTCTTTGATCGATAAGGGTGAGTCCATTCAGAAGGAATTTCTGGAGAAATATCTCGCCGCAGATGCGCCGGCTGGATATACATTGGTGAACGGTGAGGGGGTCCCGAACACAGTCAATGTCGATGGCTTGATCATTGAGCCACATATGGAAGTACTCCGACTGGTGGGCGCGAACGATTGGGCTGTTGAAATGATACTACGGAAGATAGGAGAGATTCGATCTCGTCCTAAGTACGAGTATTATGACGTATTTCGGATTGCTACTTTCATTATCGCATCGAATCGTACGGACACCTTGGAGATCGTAAGCACCCGATTAAAGGACGATCCCGATTTTGACGCGTTGGTGCGTAGCGTGATCACACATTCCATAAGTAATGCCTACCCTGAGACTCCGAGGATGTGGTATCGCGCTCTTCAATCGCCTAATCGGACGGTAGTCTCGACTGCTCGATCCCATCTTGCCGATCTCTTCGAAGATCCTCCCGAACGGTTTCGCCAATTGTGGGCTGGTGCTATGGTCGATCGCTACGGCCACTCCCCCACCGCCCTTGAAATGGCCACGGACCCGATCTTCCTCGTCGCCAAAGAGCGGAATCCCGAAAAGGCAGAGCGTACTCGCGCGATGATGCTCAGCTTGACGGAGAAGGAGTACCTGCGCCGCCAACTCCCGGCGCCCGCCCCCGTCAAACCGCAGTAGCGGACGTCCCATTCCGCTGCACCCAAACCCGGCCGGCAGCGGCAAGACCCAACGGCACCTCCCGCTGGCCCGCCACGCGAAGCGTCATCGTCTCGTCGTAGTTCCGCGCCAGCAACTCTAGCGGCGCCGCGGGGCGGATGCCCAGCCCGTCCAAAAATTCGAGCAGCTTCCGGTCGCGCTCAAAGACGCTGACGACAACAGCCTGTTCCCCAATCGCCAACTCATCGAGCGGAGCCAGGCCACGCGCCCGGCGGTGCTGTTGGGTTTCAAGCAGAAGCCCGTGGCCGTGCGGACAATCCGCCTCTGCTCCCAGCTTCTCGGCCAGCTTCTTTTCGAAATCCGCCGAGACCGCATGTTCCAACTGCTCGGCTTCATCGTGCACCTTGTACCACTCCATGCCAAACACCTCGGCGAGCATCCGCTCGATCAGATAGTGGCGGCGGAGCAGGCGGTTGGCGATCTCGCGGCCGGCCGGGGTAAGGCAGATCTGCCCCTCGGCTTCGACGCTAATGCACCCGTCCCGCTTCAGCCGGCGGATGGCCATCGTCACGGCCGGCGCGGAGACGTTCAGCCAGCGCGAAAGCGTCGCCGCGATGACGAATTCGCCGTCGGCTTCCGCCTCGGCAATCGCCTTCAGATAGTTCTCTTTGGAGATCGTGATCTGCAACGAATCCATTGTAGCGGCCTGCTATGCTTTGAGAGTTTCCACTATGCGACTCCTGCTTGCCCTCTCGCTGCTGAGCCTGTTTCCGGCGTTCGGCGAACTGCGCCGCGACATCGAATTCTCAAAGCCCGACGGCTATTCGCTGACGCTCGATGCGTGGGTCCCCGAAGGCCCCGGGCCGTTTCCCACCGTAATTGTGGTGCACGGCGGCGGCTGGGAAGCCGGCGACAAAAATACCTATGTGCCGCCGCTGTTTCCGCCCTTGATCCGCGGCGGATTTGCGTGGTTCACGATCAACTATCGGCTCAGCCCGCGCTTCCAGCATCCGGCGGCGCTCGACGATGTGAACGCGGCGATTCTCTGGGTGAAGCGGAACGCAGCGGCGTACAAGGTGGACCCAGCGCGGATCGCCCTGATGGGCGAAAGCGCCGGCGGGCACCTCGTCGCGCTTGCCGGGGCCAAACATACGCCGGCGACCCGCGTGGCGGCCGTGGTCTGCTTCTACTGTCCGACCGATTTTGAAGCGCGGTCGAAACTCCTGGGCGGGCCGGGTAAGAACGTGTCTCAGTTATTGGGAGTAACGGGGATGACCCCGCCCGAACTGGCCAAGATGCGAGAGGCGTCTGGCATCACCTACGTCAAGCGCGACATGCCGCCAATCCTGTTCATCCACGGCACGAAGGACGACGCCGTGCCGTTCGCCCAATCCACCGCAATGTGCGCGAAGATGAAAGCTGTGGGTGCTTCCTGCGAAGTGTACCCCGTACCGGACGCTCCCCATGGCGTAGGCCCTTGGGAGAAGGTTCCGGCCTATCAAGACTATAAGGAGAAAATGGTCGAGTGGTTGAAACTAAAGATGCAGTAGCCGAGTTGACAGAGTCGCAGCAGTGGATGGAGTTGGAGCGTCAATATGTGATGCCCACCTACGCCCGATACCCGCTGGCGTTGCGACGCGGTAAAGGCTGCTACCTCTATGGTCTCGACAACCGCAAGTACCTCGACCTGTTGAGCGGCATCGGCGTGAATGCGCTGGGGCACGCCCATCCGCGGATCACGAAGGTGATTCAGCGGCAGGCGGCGCTGTTGCTGCACACCTCGAATCTCTACTACCACGAGTACACCGGGAAGCTGGCGCAGCGGTTGTGCCAGATTTCGGGTTTGGACAAGGTGTTCTTCACGAACTCGGGCGCGGAATCCATGGAGGGCGCGATCAAAATCATGCGCGCTCATGCGGGTCCGGACCGGCCGGAGATCATTGCGCTCGATAACTCCTTCCACGGCCGGACGATCGGCGCCATCTCGATCACCGGGCAGCCGAAGTACCGCAAGGACTTCGAGCCGTTGCTGCCGGGGCCGCGGTGGATTCCGGCCAATGACATTGCGGCGCTCGAAGCGGCGTTCAGCGAACGGACGAGCGGCATCGTGATTGAAGGCATTCAGGGCGAAGGCGGCATTCACCCGATGCAGCCGGAGTTCCTGCGGACCGCGCGACGCCTGGCCGATCAGTACAATGCCTTGCTCGTCTTTGATGCCATTCAATGCGGCGTGGGACGTACGGGTCAATACTGGTCGCACAGCCTGATTGCGCCGGAGGTGAAGCCGGACGTGATGGTGACGGCCAAGCCGCTCTCCTGCGGGTTGCCGTTGGGCGTGATTCTGACGAACGAGCGCGCGGCGGCGGCCATCAAGCCCGGCATGCACGGGACGACGTTCGGCGGCAACGTGTTGTCGTCGGCGGTGGCGCTCGAGTTCCTGGACATCCTGGAGGAACTGCTGCCGCAGATCAACCGCGTGGGCGAGTACTTCCGCGCGGGGCTGCGCGACCTGCAGGCCAAGCACAAGTTCATCAAGGAAGTTCGCGGCCACGGGTTGATGATCGGCGTTGAGCTCGATCATCCGGGCAAGGACTACGTGATGAAGGGCATCGAGCAAGGCGTGTTGTTCAACTGCACGCACGACACAGTGCTGCGCTTCCTGCCGCCGTACATTGTGACGGAGAAGGAAGTGGACCAGGGATTGAAGGTCCTCGGCCGCCTCTTCCGTGCCTACCGGAAGCCGAAGAAAGCGTAATTAATTGAGAACCGGGCGCTCTGGTAGGCACTTCGTCGGTGCATGGCCAGAGCGCGCCGTATTACCCTTCCGTTTTTCCCCCACTACGTTCGCCAGTCGGCGGTCGCCCCGGCGTTCGCCGACGAGGAGGATTACCGCGCCTACTTGTACGTCCTGGCGCGGGCGGCGAGCCGGCATCATCTCTCGGTGTTGGGCTACGCACTTGCGCCTGCGGCGGTGCATCTCCTCTTGCTGCCGGTGTCGGCGCCCGCGCTCTCGCGCACCGTGGGGCAGGTGAACCGGGAGTACGCCCTATGGCGCCATATTCGCGAGCGACGAAACGAACCCATTTGGGCAGGCCGCTTCCAATCGTGTGCGTTTGACCGGCCGCAGATTTGGGCGGCGATGCGGTATGTCGAGAACCTGGAGGCGCCGGTATCGAGCCGGGAGGCGCATCATCAGGGGGCGGACGCGAGCGGGGTACTGGATTTAGAACTGTGGCGGGAGGTGTACGGGCCTGTCCGGTGGGCGCGTTTTGCCGACATTGCGGACCCCCCGTTTGAATCGGCGTTGGCTAAGGGCGCCGTCACCGGGCAACCCCTCGTGGAAATGGCGCAAACGAGAGCGGCTACCAGATAGGAATCATTCTTACCTGCGAGAAAGCTGCATCCCGGCCCAGGGCCCTCGCATCTGTTTGAGGGTATGGACGTCGAGCAGCGAATGGACTGGTTTCGCGATCGTTGCGTGGCGGCGGGGCTGCCCTGTACCCATCAGAGGCAGGTGCTTTACCGGGCCCTGCTCGAAGCGGAGGATCATCCAAGCCCGGAGCTGCTTTTCGAGCGCGTCCGGCGGGAGATCCCATCGATTTCGTTGGGTACGGTTTATCGCAACATTCGCACGTTTCTCGATAGCGGTTTGATTGGCGAGGTGAGCCTCCACCACGGCTCGCTCCGGCTTGAAGCCAACAACCAGCCGCACCACCACTTCGTGTGCACCGATTGCCGTATGATGTTCGACCTTCCCGCCGAAGGGCTCGATGAAATTCAGATTCGCCGCCCGTTGCCGAAAGGCTTTCGGGTGAACCGATTTATTGTCGAAGCGCACGGACTTTGCGCCGCCTGCGCTTCAAAAAAACCTAGGAGATAATCACGCATGCTTGGAGTTGGAGAGAAGTTTCCCGCGTTTCATCTGAACGCGGCCGTTAGCCTGGAACAGGGCAAAGAGTTCGCCGAGATCAACCAGGATTCGTATGCCGGCAAGTGGAAGGTCTACTTCTTCTGGCCGCTCGACTTCACGTTCGTCTGCCCGACCGAGATCGCAGCTTTCGGCAAGGCCAACAAAGAGTTCACCGATCGCGATGCGCAAGTGCTGGGCGGTTCGACCGATTCCTGGTTCACCCATCTGAACTGGCGGAAGCACCACGACGATCTCCGCGACCTGCCCTTCCCGATGCTGTCGGACTTCAAGGCTGAGCTCGTGACGGCACTCGGCATTCGCGATCCGCACATCGGCGCGGCGCAGCGGGCCACCTTCATCGTCGACCCGGACAACGTCATCCGCTTCGTCAGCGTGAACGACCTTTCGGTCGGCCGCAACCCGAAGGAAGTGCTGCGGGTGCTCGACGCTCTGCAGACCGACGAACTCTGCCCCTGCAACTGGGAGAAAGGCCAAGACACCCTCGGCAAGTAATTGCCGTGTCGAAACTCGGAGCGGGCCAGCCAAGCCCGCTCTTTCTATCTAGGAACACCCTTTTATGAATCTCGAACACTTGATGGATACCGTCCCGGCGTACGCCAAGGACCTGAAGTTGAACATGAGCAGTGTGATGCAGCAGCCGGATCTGACGCCGCAGCAGGCGTGGGGATCGGCCCTGGCGTGCGCCATCGCCGCGCGGAACCCGCAGTTGCTGGCCGCTATCTCGGCGCAGGCCGCCACGGTGCTGTCTCCGGAAGCGGTCGAAGCCGCCAAGGCCGCCGCCGCCATCATGGGCATGAACAATGTCTTCTACCGCTTTCATCACCTGACGACGAACGAAAAGTACTCCACTATGCCCGCGCGGCTTCGGATGAACGTCCTGCGTACGCACGGCATTGAGCATGTGGATTTTGAACTCTTCTGCCTCGCGGTTTCGGCGATCAACGCTTGCGACAAGTGCGTCGATTCCCACGAGAAAGTGGTTCGGGAAAAAGGCTTGGGAGAAGAGAACGTGTTGGCCGCCGTGCTGATTGCTTCGGTCATCCACGCCCTGGCCAGCGTGTTCGACGCCGAGGCCGTCCTCGCCTCAGCCTAGTTGACGGCGCTTCGGGTTGTAGTAGACTTAGGGCGGGTGAGGAGCCTGTATCTCCTCGCCACTTTCCCGGTTCGTAAAAAAGAGGTCCCCCGTGCGGATCACCCTAGCTTTGCTATGCGCCCTCGTCGGCGTATCGTTCGGTGCCCCTGTTGCTTTGATTCTCGACGCCCCTGCGCCCCTACCGCCCGCGGTGGCGTCCGCTCTCTATCAGGAAGTCGATCTTGCCTTCCGCGAAACCGGCTACAGCTTCTCCTGGAAGAATCGGGCGGAAGTAAAACCGGAAGACTCTTTCCCCGATTTGGTCGTGCTGCGGCTAAAGTCGGAATGCCGCATGGACGCGCCGGCGGCCGCTGCCCCGCCCGGGAAGCTCTTGGCGTTGGCTTGGGCGCATCGCTCTGGTGATGATGTGCTTCCGTTCATCGAGGTGGACTGCAACCGGGTCCGGAATATGCTCCGGGTGATTGGCCACGGCCACCCCGCCGGGGTGCAGCACGAGATGATGGGCCGGGCGCTGGGCAGAGTGGTGGCCCACGAGCTTTACCATGTGCTGACCGGTGTGAGCGAACATTCGCATGCCGGAATTGCCCAGGCGTCTCTCTCGGCCTCCCACTTGGCTGGCCCCGCGCTGGAGTTTACGCCGCGGGAAGTCAACCTGCTTTCCCGGCGTAGTTTTGCCGCCCGGCAGACGCAGCAGCCTAGTGCTACGTTCACCGCCGACGAGATCGCTAGCGAGTCCGGCCGGTAGCGAACCCGAGCGCGGCGAGGCCGTCCACCATAAACTGGACGGCCAGCGCCATCAGCAGCATGCCCATGATGCGGCTGAGAATATGGATGCCCGTTTCGCCCAGCACCTTGCGAACCCGGTCGGCGGCAGAGAGGATGAAGAATGCGGCGGCCGCCGTAATGGCCAGTGCTGCTATGACGAGCGTAAACTTCACGGGCGTCTGCGCGCTTCCGATCAAAACCATGACCGTCGAAATGGCGCCCGGGCCGGCCAGCATCGGCATGCCGAGCGGGACGATCCCGATATCGGCCTTGTGAGCGCCTTCATCGGCTTCTTTCTCGGTCTCGTTCGTGGCGGGGCGCCGCGCCTGCACCATGTCGATGCCAATCAGCAGCAGGATGATGCCGCCGGCGATCTTAAAGGCGGGCATCGTGATGCCCAGCACATCGAACACGAGCGTTCCGGCGATCGCGAAGCCCGTGAGCAGGAAGAAGCAGGTGAGGGAGGCGCGGCGGGCCATCGAGCGCCGGTGGGCCTGCGTGGAGGTGGCCGTCATCGCCAGGAACGTCGGCACCAGGGCGAACGGGTCCACCAGGAAGAAAATAGAGGAGAGCGTCACCAGAAAGAACTGGACCGCTTGCAAAAGTTCGAGTTGCACTCTCCTCTATCGTAGCCTTTAGAGCGAGCCGGCCTTAATCTTCCAAACGTTGTGTTCGCGGAGATTCGACAGCCAGACATGGCCAAAGCCCGCCTGAATGGCATCGCCACCCGGACCGGACCACTGGCCGACCACCTTGTTCGTCTTCACGTCGATCTTCGTGATGGGGTGTTCGAAGGCGGTCACCCAAACGTAGCCATCGAAGTAGTCGATTTCACCGCCGCCGCCGGGCAGGCCAGCCTCAATCGTGGCGACGACTTTGTTGGTGGCGATATCGACGCGGGTGATGGTGCCTTTGCCTTGGTCGTAGGTCCAAACGGAACCGGCGCCGGTGCAAAGGAAGCGAGGTTTGTCACCGACGGGGATTTCGGCCACGATTTTGTTACTTTTGGGGTCGACCCGGACGAGCAGGCTCTTCTCGGTTGACGTGACCCAGACGCTGCCATCGGCGGAAACTTCGGCGGCGTTCGAGCCAGGCGGAAGCGGGATTTCCGCCACTACGGCGTTCTTCTTCGGGTCGATGCGGACGAGAGTGCCTTTGTCCGTGGGGTACCAGATGGCATTCTTGCTCGCGGCGAGGCCACCTTCCGAGTTGGCCGGGCCATAGGGCAAAGTGGTGATGAGCTTGTTCGTCTTGGCGTCGATCCGAGCGAGAGCCTTATCACCGCAAAGAGGCGCCCAGATGGAGCCGAAGCCCGCCGTGATGCCGCTGCAGGGTTGCTTGCCCACCTCAATCGTGGCCGCCACCTGGTTCGTCTTCGGATCCATTCTCGAGACGGTGCCTTTCGGTTTATTCGAGACCCAAACGGCGTCTTTGGTAATGACGAGCCAGTCCGGTACCCCGGGGACGTCAAAGACGGCGTCCGGCTTTACTTCACTCATCGGATGCTTGACGGAGGCATCACTCACACCGGGGCGGGGAATCCGCGGCGGCCGGTTGCCCTTCTTCATCTGGGGCTGTTGCGCCCATGCTGCCGCGGCGATCGCGGCGATTCCGATCCAAGTCTTCATTGCGCTCCGGTACTCCCGTTCGAAAAATTCCTCGGCGGTCGAGGATAAATGGTGAAGCTGCGCAGCGCTTTCCGCTCCGGCTTGCTGCCCATGAATTCAAGTTCGCGAACCAACTCCACCAGATGGGCCATGCCGAGTTCGAGGCTGTGCTCAGAGGGCTGGTAAGTGGTTCGGACGACGTAATCGGTGAACGGCGTGGCCGCCTGTTCAATATGCGTACCCAGAATGTGGGCAATGGGCCGCTTGTCGGCAAATCCGAGCAGCTTTTTCATACTGGAGACGTACTGCGGGAAGTCGTCGACATAAAGGCGACCGGGATAGAGCGAGTCGCCGGTGAGGAGGATACCCGTGAGTTGGTCGTAGAAGGCAACGCTGGTCTTGTCATGGCCGGGGATGGCGAGCGCCTCGATGGTGCGTCCGCCGAGGTCGATGGTCTCCGCGAAGCCGGGGGCCATCACGGTGACGCCAGGCAACGCTTTGAGTTCCGCGTCGCCGGCGACATGGTCGCCGTGGCCGTGACTATGCACCACCAGAACGGGAAGCTTCCGCCGCAGCTTTTCGATGATGGCGGCAGTGCCCGGCTTTCCCGCACCGGTATCGAGCAGCAGCGCGCGCTCCTTGCCGAACAGGAGATACAGGAAAGGCTTTTCGTAATGGGTGCAGCCGCTCTGGCGGAGGATGAGCAGGTCAGCGTTGTACGCGTGCACCTGCCATTCAGGAATCTCGGCGCAGTTTGGGCCGCCGGTCATCCATTTGTCCGGAAGAACTCCGATCTGCAAAGCGAGAGCGAGAAGGAAGATCATTAGCCTTCTACCGCCAGCCGGTCTTCCGGCGCCGGGTTATACATGCGGTCGAAATTCTCTGCGGTGGAGGTCTGGGAGAGCTTGGTCACCGCGACCATGGTGACGAGGCTGACCACTGGGGGCAGCAACGTGTCCAGCCCAGCCAAGGTGGGCGGCAGATAGAAGTGACAAAGCACCCGCAGGGCGGTGCCGACCAAGATTGACGCCTTGGCGGCTGATGCTGTCGCCTTGCGCCAGTAAACGCCGAGTACAAGCGGTGCCACACAACCGGCAAAGACAATATCGAACGCGATCACCAGCAGGATGCCCGGCTCCGGCCGGACGTAGGCGACCCACGCGCCGGCGATAGCCGTCGGAATGGCCAGGATGCGAGAAAGAAGCAGCATCAGCGAATCGTTGACCGCGGCCTTGGACCAGCGTTGATACACATTGCGGGCCAGGACGACGGAGATGACGAGCATGGCGCCATTGGCCGTGGACATTGAGGCGCCAAGAACGCCGACAAACACGAGCACGCCCAGCCAGTACGGCAGGTGCTCGGACGCCAAAGTGGGCAGCACCATCCGGGAGTCGCCGACGGTGGGGACGAGCGAAATGGCCGCGAGGCCAAGCAACGACGCGCAAAGGCCAATGACCATCGTCTGCACGCCGGCGTAATAGCAGGCCCGTTGGGCCGTGCGCGGACTGTTCGCGGCAAAAACTCGCTCCATGAAATCCAACGCCATGGCGTTGCCAAAGGCGAGCGAGATCATCGCGGCCCAGTTGATCATCGCGCCGTGCTCAATCGAGGTGATGCCGCGGAAATCAAGCCGTTCGGCCGGGACCTTAGCGAGAAGATCGCCGAGACCATACTTCCAAAGAATGAATCCGGCTGAACCGACGAAGCCGACAAGTGCTACGTGAATTTGGAAAAAGTCAGTCCAGATGGCGGCGAAAAGCCCGCCGGCCATCGTGTAGACGACGATGATGGTCGTGGTGATCACGAGCGAGGCGCCGTAGCTGAGGCCGCTGACGACAGAAAAGATCCAGGCGACGGCGGAGAGATTCCCCGCGATGACGATGGTGAAGCAAACGATGGTAAGGGCCGAAGTGAGCGCCTCGGTCTGCTTATCGTACCGGCGGTAGAAGAACTCGGGCAGCGTCAGCAGGTCCATCTTGTTGAGGGGCGCGGCAAGGAAGCGGCCCACGAAAAAAAGGCTGATGGCGAGGCCGATAGGGATCATGACGCCGGCCCAGAAGCCGGTGGCCCAAGTCATGGAAACATTGCCGAGCGTGGCGTTGCCATCGACAGCCTGGGCCATCAACGCGGTGCCGATGACGATGAAAGGCATCGCCTTATTGCAAACGGTGTAATTCTTGCTGGACCCGCGGACTTGGGTGTACGTGTACAAGCCGATGGCCAGCGAAATCGTCATAAAGATGATGACGGGCCAAAACATCACAGTCATGGAACTCTGCCTCAGAGAAGGGAAGCGCCACGACAAGGGGCCTTTCGCACTACGGGGTAGAGACTATTGTAGGCAATCGCACGATGCGACGGTATCGGTTCTTTTTATGGCCTATATTAGAAAGTTGTCTTTCCTGCACGAAATCACCCCGGCGCAATGGCGCACGTTGCTGGCTGCCATGCTGGGCTGGATGCTGGACGCGATGGACGTGATGCTGTACTCCTTCGCCCTTGTGTCCATCCAACAAGAATTCTCGCTCTCGGGGACCCAGAGCGGCCTGTTGACCACGGCGATGCTGTTCTCCGCAGCCATCGGCGGAACCTTAGCGGGATATCTCGCTGACCGGGTGGGACGGACCAAGGTGTTGATGGGCTCGATCCTCACGTATTCCTTGTTTACCGCGGCGATTGCCACCGCTTCCAGCTTCGAGCAGTTGCTCTTTTGGCGGGTTTTGGTTGGTTTCGGATTGGGAGCCGAGTGGAGCGCTGGCACCGTGTTGGTGGCCGAATCCTGGCCATCAAAGCATCGGGGAAAGGCGATCGCCATCACCCAATCCGGATGGGCAATCGGGTATATCCTGGCTAGTCTGTTGGCCGCCGCGATCCTTCCAACCTACGGATGGCGGCCGTTGTTTGCGATCGGAATCCTGCCGGCGTTGCTCACGCTTTGGATTCGCCGGGCGGTGCCGGAGCCGAAATCCTGGTCGCCTTCGGCGCCGCGTCAGCCGCTCGGGATCCTGTTCCGCCCGCCCTTGTATCGCTATGTTGTTGTATCCATTAGCATGGCGAGCCTCATTCTATTCGCCTATTGGGGGTTGTTTACCTGGGTGCCGGCCTATCTGGCCTCACCGATCGAGAAGGGCGGAGCCGGGCTGAGCGTCGTGCGATCGACCGGATTTATCATCCCGATGCAGTTGGGCGCGTTGGCTGGCTACTTAAGCTTCGGATTCCTGTCCGACCGCTTCGGCCGTCGCCCGGTATTCGTTGGATTCTTGCTGGGGGCAGCGGTAGTTACGTATTTATACGGTGGGCTAGCCCAGAGTCCCGGGTTGCTGCTAGCGCTGGGGCCGCTGGTAGGGTTCTTTGGGCACGGGTACTATAGCGCCTTCGGGGCGATTCTGAGCGAACTGTTCCCGAGCGGGGTGCGGGCGACGGCGCAGGGTCTTTGTTACAACGCCGGCCGGGTGTTTAGCGCGATGGCCCCGGCTGGAATCGGGTACCTGGCGGACCGGCAGGGGATTGGGGCGGCGCTGGGGGTGACGGCGGGATTCTTCGCGCTGGGAGGGCTGCTGATCTTCGGTTTGCCCGAGACAAAAGGGAGGGATTTAACCTAGCGGAACCGTTTGTTTGACCTATGTCCCTGCAGTATTTGGGGGAATGGCCGAATAATCTAGGAGATGGAGAGGATTTCCATTTTCGCGTGTGAATCGCAGCCGATGGTGATCGCAGGTCTGGAGCGGGTCTGTGAGCGTTCCGATGATCTGTATTTGGTCGGATCGGCGCCAAACTGGCTAGCCGCGCGGGGCGGAGTGATCAGCCTGCAGCCAAGTGTCGTGGTCTTGGACAACGCGGGTGGCTATCGGCAGAGTGCCCAGTTTTTGGCTGAGCTCTCGGCGTTGGCGCCGCGGGCGGCATCGGTCCTCTGGGTGAATGACCTAGGGGAGACCGAGTTGATTCGGGCGTTGCAGGCGGGAGCTCGCGGCGTGATCCGGAGAATCCAGCCGGTAGAAATCTTCTGTGACTGTGTACGTGAGGTATCGGCGTCCCGGATTTGGATTGAGCCCGAGCTGTCGGGTGCATGGGAGGCGCATGCTCGACGCGGGCATCCGGCGCTGACTCCCCGGGAACGAGGGATCGTGGAGTTAGTGGCGCAGGGGTTAAAGAACCGCGAGATTGCGGGCGCGCTGGGCATAACGCCGGGCACCGTGAAGGTGCATCTGATGCATATTTTCGAAAAGACGGCGGCTAAGGATCGCTA
>LNFE01000222.1 GCA_001464575.1 Acidobacteria bacterium Ga0077553
TGTCGCCGGAAGCGCAGATTGAAGCAAGCACCCTGATGCTGGCTTCGAACAACATTCTGTCGCCCGCGCACGGCTCGCCGATCACCATTCCGTCGCAGGACATGGTGTTGGGTCTGTACTACCTCACCAAAAAGCGCCCCGGCACGAAGGGCGAAGGCAAGAAGTTCGCCTCTATGGCCGACGTGCTGATCGCGCTCGAAATGGGCGAAGTCGAAACGTTGACCCCGATCAAGCTCCGCTACACCGGCCGCGTGATCGACCTCGAAAACGCCTTCGACAAGCAGAACATCATGCACTCCGAGCCTGTTGAATACAACAAGCAGGACATGGAGACCACGGTCGGCCGCGTCATCCTCAACGACGTGCTGCCGGACGACATGCCGTTCATCAACGGTTTGCTCAAGAAGAAGGGCCTGACGCAACTGGTGCAGTACTGCTACTTGAGTTCGGGTCTCAAAACGACGGTGACGATGCTCGACGACATCAAGTCGCTCGGGTTCCTCTACGCCACCCGCGCGGGCATCTCGATCGGCATTGACGACATGGTGGTGCCGAAGTCGAAGCCTACACTCGTCAAGGACGCCGAGAAGGCCGTCATCGAAGTGCAGAGCCAGTATCAAAACGGCGCCATCACGCAGGGCGAACGCTACAACAAGATCATCGAAATCTGGACCCGCGTTACCGAAATGGTCTCGGACGAGATGTTCAAGGTGATGGAAGAGGACGACCGCACCGGCCGCTACCTCAACCCCATCTACATCATGGCGGACTCCGGCGCTCGTGGTTCGAAGCAACAGATCCGTCAGCTCTCCGGTATGCGCGGCCTGATGGCCAAGCCGTCCGGCGAGATTATCGAAACCCCGATTACGGCCAACTTCCGCGAAGGCCTGAACGTGCTGCAGTACTTCATCTCGACGCACGGCGCCCGTAAGGGTCTGGCCGACACGGCGTTGAAGACCGCCGACTCGGGTTACCTGACCCGTCGTCTGGTGGACGTGGCGCAGGACGTGATCATCTCCGAGTTCGATTGCGGGACTTCGGATGGTATCTTCGTCGAGCCGATCGTCGAAGCGGGCGAAGTGATCGAGCCGCTGCGGGACCGCATCGTTGGTCGCGTGGTGCTCGAAGACCAGTTCGACTTTGAAGGCAAGCTGATCGTCGGCGTCAACCAGGAGATCTCGGAATCGCTGGCGAGCCAGATTCAGGCGGCTGGTATTGAACGGGTCAAGATCCGTTCCGTGCTGACCTGCGAATCGAAGCGCGGCGTTTGCCAACTCTGCTATGGCCGGAACCTGGCCACGGGCCGGTTGGTGGAGCGCGGCGAAGCGGTGGGCGTCATTGCGGCCCAGTCGATCGGCGAACCCGGCACCCAGTTGACGATGCGTACGTTCCACATCGGCGGCGCGGCCACCCGCGCATCCGAACAGAACACGCAGGAAGTCCGCACCTCGGGCTTTGCCAAGTACATCGGCGTGAACACGGCCCTGAACCTGAAGGGCGAGATTATCGCCATGAACCGCAACGGCATCATCGCCGTTGTTGACGAGAAGGGCAGGGAACGCGAGCGGTACCAGATTGTCTACGGCGCGCACATCAAGTTCGCTGATGGCGCCCCGGTGCAGGGCAACGACGTGTTGCTCGAATGGGATCCGTACTCGTTCTCGATCCTGACCGAAATCTCGGGTATCGTCCACTTCAAGGACATGGAAGAGGGCATTACCCTCGCCGAGCAGGTCGACGAGGTTTCCGGCCTCAGCCAGCTCGTAGTTGTGGACGCTCCCGAATCGAAGAAGCAGCCGATGCTGATCATCCGCCCGGAGGGTGGTCACAAGGCCGACGAAAAGCGGTACATGATGCCGACCCACGCTCACCTCATGGTGCGCGATGGCGACAAAGTGCACGCCGCCGACGTCCTCGCCAAGCTGCCCCGCGCGACCTCGAAAACCAAGGACATCACGGGCGGTCTGCCCCGCGTCGTGGAACTCGTCGAAGCCCGGAAGCCGCGCGACCCGGCCGCCATTGCCGAAATCACTGGCTCGATCAAGTTTGGCGAAGTCACCAAGACTGCCCGCAAACTGTACATCATCGGTGACGACGGTCAGCAGCGGGAGTACGCCATCGCTCGTGGCGCTCACTTGAGCGTGCAGGAGGGCGAGCGCGTCATCGCCGGCGACCAGTTGGTGGACGGCCCGATTGATCCGCACGACATTCTCAAGGTCCGCGGTGAGCACGAACTGCAGAAGTACCTCGTCAATGAGGTACAGGAAGTGTACCGTCTGCAGGGCGTGAACATTAACGACAAGCATCTTGAGGTGATTACCCGGCAAATGATGCGCTGGGTGAAGGTGGAGGACATCGGCGATAGCGAGTTCCTGCCCGAGGAAGTGGTCGACCGGTTCCGCTTCAAGGAAGAGAACACGCGGGTGCTCGATGCGGGTGGCCGGCCGGCCATTGGCAAGGCGATCCTGTTGGGTATCACGAAGGCTTCGTTGTCAACCGACTCGTTCATTTCCGCGGCCAGCTTCCAGGAGACGACCCGCGTACTGACCGAGGCGGCGATCAACGGCAAGGTGGACAATCTCCGCGGTCTCAAGGAGAACGTCATCATGGGCCGCCTGATCCCGGCGGGTACGGGTATGGACTACTACCGCGGTGTGAAGATTGCGGGCGAGGACATCCCGGAAGAGGAGCCGACGCCAGAGGTGGAGGTCAGCCTCGCCGACAGCATGGCCGACTACGAAGATACCGCCCGGACATTCTATGCCGGCGGGCTCAGCGAAGTGACCCCGGATGGCGGGGGCGAAGGCGACCTGGCCGAGTAACAACGTACAGCAACAGCAGAAAACGGCCAGGCGAAAGCCTGGCCGTTTTCATGAAGGGGTACCTGGGGGCAGTGAACAGTCGAGTGAAAGGGTTATGGCGGGATCGCTCGTATCGCCTTGCGCTGGTTGTGTTTGGCTTGATCATTTTAGGCCTGCAGTACTTCGGAGGGGCGTATCAGGCCGAGTTCGACGGCCATGCCGATGAGGCCGCGCATCTCGTTTCGTCCCTGCTGGTGAGAGATTACCTGGGGCAATTTCCTTGGCCGTCGCCGATCCCGTGGGCCATGGACTACTACGTTCACTACCCCAAGGTGGCAATCGGGCATTGGCCGCCCGGCTACTACGCGGTGCAAGGAGTTTGGTGGTTGGTCTTCCCCCCGGGACGTGTGTCGGCGATGGCGCTGAACCTCCTCATGGGTCTATCGGTGATGACCCTGTTTTGGGTGCTGGGACGGCGGCTGGCTGTTTCTGGATTGCTCATCGGAGTGGCGGGTGTTGCCATGCTCTCCCTGCCCGTGATGCAGGAGGCGTTATCGCAGGTGATGGCGGAGTTGCCCTCGCTCCTGGCGGCGGCCTTCTTCCTCTGGGCCCTGACGCGCGTCCTCGAAAATCCTGGGCGCCCATCGCTCCTCGTCCTGTGGCTCGCCCTCTTCGCGGCATTCGCGGTGAAGCAGACTTCCGTTGGGTTGGCCGCCGCACCCGTGGCCGCCCTCGCTTTAGGCGGAGCTTGGCGGAGGTTGCCGCGAGGGCCCATGCTGGTTTGGCCGGCCATCGCCGCAGGCGCCGTCGGGCTGCTCCTGTACTGGCAATACGCCGGATCGATGAGACAGTTCCTCCGGTGGTCCGGAGTATTAGCCGCATCGAAGATGGCGTGGAGTTTGCCACAAGTCGGCACCGTGGTGGGTTGGGGTCTGATTGTGCTTGCAGCTGGAGGCCTGGTTATCGCATGGCAGCGGCGGGAGCCGGTCTTGGTCGCTTCGGTAGCTGTCGTTGTATCGTTCGCGCTCTGCTCCTACTTCGTCCGGGCGTTTCGCGAGCCGCGGCATTGGATCGCTTTGATTCCCCCGCTGTTTTTGCTGGCCATGGCGGCGTATCGCACGCTATCGGAAAGGACCCGATGGGCCCCAGCGGCGCTCCTGCTGGCCGTTCTCCTGTTGCCGCATCAATTTTATCGACAGAGCCCGGGCGGCTTTGGCGCGCTGGCAGCGCAGCTTCCTCAACCGGCGCGCATGTTGGTTTCCTCCTCGGTGGGATGGGCCGAGGGTCCATGGATCGCCGTCGTCGCGCTAGGCGAAAGGAGACCGGCAAGCGCAGTTCTCCGGGCGACGAAGCTGCTGGCCTCGACGGATTGGAACACGAAGAGGTATCAGGCCAAGGCGACGACGGCCGAGGAGGTGGAGCGGGTTCTGGATGAAGCGGGGATTGATGTGGTCGTGATTCATGACGATCCCCACGATCAGGGCAGACTGCCGCACCATGGGTTACTGCGGGCCACGATGGCCGCGAGCGCCGGGTGGGGCCAGTGCGGGGCATCGGGCAATCTGGCTGCCTACTGCCGCCAAAGGCCGCCTCGCTATCCCAGAACACCCCTCCGGATCGACATCAACCGGATGGGCCTTGGTGCGCTTGAAGAGCCGTTGTAGAGCGGACCCTTCTGGTGCATGGGCGCGGAAGGCAAGAGATTCCTTTAAGCGACGGTTGTATTCCCCTGATCAGCAGATTCTAGTCAGTGAGATTATCGCGGCGCTCTCGTACTCGCTCGATCTCACGCAAGGCCAAGCGGGCGGCCACGCGGTCCGTAGCTGCATCTTTGGTATACGGCTTGCCAATGAGCTCCGCCTGCCCCTGGCGGAACGGGCTGATTGGTCACGGACGGGGTGGGACTCGCTACGGTATGCCATTGCGCATGGGCATACGAATGCTCCGTTTGTGCAGCGGGTGGGGAAACAGTACCAGGCGGCGGTCACGCAAAAGCAGTCGCGCCGGGAATTAATGCAGATCCGCTGTGATCGGGGCACCCAGATTGCGCGGATGCTGGGTTTCGGGGAAACGGTGGCGGATGCGATTTTCTCTGGAGACGAGCAGTGGGGCGGCGAGGGCTCTCCGCGGGGACTGCGGGCCGAGGAGATACCCCGGTTGTCCCGTATCCTGAACGTGGCGCAATCCTTTGAAGTGTTCTGGCGGGTTCGTGGCTTGGCTGCGGCAGAAGACATGATTGGGAAGCGAAGCGGACGCTGGTTCGACCCCGAGATCGTGGCTGCCTTGCGTTCGGCCATGCGGCGAGCCGGGTTCTGGGACGGGCTTTCCGAAGCCGATTGTCAGGCGACGGTGGTGGCGCTGGAGCCGCAGGAACGGGTCCTGAGCCTGGGTGAAGACCGGCTGGATAGCATCTGCCTGGGCTTTGCGGACATGATCGACGCCAAGACCCCCTTCACCTACCGGCACTCCAACGGGGTGGCCGATACGGAGGCGCGAGTTGCCGACACACTTTCCCTGCACCCGGATCAGAAACGGTTTCCGCGGCGAGCCGCCTTGCTGCATGACGTCGGCAAGCTGAGCGTACCCAACTCGATTCTCGAAAAGCCGGGGAAGCTGGATGCCGCCGAGTGGGAAGTGGTGCGGCAGCATCCGGCGCGGACGTTGGATATTCTCCAAAGGATCCCGGGCTTTACCGAGTTGAGTGAAGTGGCGGCCTCGCACCATGAGAAGTTAGACGGCTCGGGATACTTCCGGGGCTGGGGCGCGGAGCAGATGTCGCTGGAGGCCCGGATTCTGGTAGTGGCCGATATTTTCGACGCCTTGGCGGCGCGCCGCCCCTATCGCGATGCGAAGCCGCTTGAAGAGGTGTGGCGCATGATGGAGGCGGATGCGCCCAAAAAATTGGACGCCGATTGCGTGGCGGCGTTGAAGGCGACCAAAGGCGGCCGCGACCACGGCGCGGACGTGATCGCTCTCACCGACTCCTTACGGCAACTCTCGAACACGCTGACCGACGAGTTTTGCGCGGGAAATGCCGCCGCCGAGCTCTTGGCTAAGCCGGTGGCCTAGGTGTCCCGATAGAGCTGACGGAGCCGGTCGAGTTCCGCCTTGAGTGTGGCGACGAGTGTATCCGTGCCAGTTTGGCCGTATGAATTCTGAAGCTCCTGCGGATCCTTGGCGAGGTCGAAAAGTTCCCAAACATCGCCTTCAGCGTAGTAATGGATGAGCTTGTGCGTGGCGGTGCGGACGCCTCGGTGGGGGCCAATGCGATGGGGCGTGAAGAACTGGAAGCTGGGGTCCGACATCGCTTCGCGGCCCTTACCGGCCAGTTGCCAGGAGTTTTCGAAATAGGAGTAGTAGATCGACTGGCGCCAATCGGCGGGCGTCTGGCCGGATAGCACGGGCCGCAGGCTCTGGCCTTGCATGGATGCCGGCTTGGGAACGCCGGCGTAGTCCAGGATGGTAGGCGCCATGTCGATATTCATCGCCATGGCCGGGGTAACTTGGCCGGCCGGGGCTCCCGGGGCGCGGACGAGGAGCGGCACGCGAAGCGACGGTTCGTACATGAATCGCTTGTCGTACCAGCCATGGTCGCCCACGAAAAACCCGTTGTCGGAGGTGTAAATGATCAGGGTGTTGTCCGTGAGTTTCCGTTGGTCCAGATAGGCGAGGACCCGGCCGAGGTTGTCGTCCACCGCGGCGATGGCCCCATAGTAGTCCTTGACGAAGCGTTGATAGAGCCAGCGCTTCTTCGCGGCACGGGTTAAGTTGGCGGGGAGATCCTTGTAGTCGCCGGCGATGGAGACGTCGAAGCGCATGTCCTCGGCTTCGGCCGCGACCTTGCGGGTTTGATAGTCATCGTCGAAGGTGGGCGGCAGCGGGATTTCGACGTCGTCATAAAGGTGGGCGAAGCGGGG
This sequence comes from Acidobacteria bacterium Ga0077553, assembly GCA_001464575.1. GTDB lineage: Bacteria > Acidobacteriota > Terriglobia > Bryobacterales > Bryobacteraceae. Next base: position 6,719 of record LNFE01000222.1, read on the forward strand.
TGGGGGCAGAAACGGGCGGTGCGGCGCTTTGTGCTGGTAGACGAGGCACCACGGCTTGTCCGATGGCTCCCGCAGGAAGTCGAGGGCGAAGTCCGTAGTGAGGTCGGTGGCGTAGCCGGAGTACTGCTTGCGGACGCCGTTCTCGATGAACTCGGGGTCGAAGTAGAGGCCTTGGCCGGGAAGGACGCGCCAGGTATCGAAGCCCACCGGGTCGTGCGAAAGGTGCCACTTCCCGACGATGCCGGTCCGGTAGCCGGCGGCCTGCAGAGCTTGTGGGTAGGTGATCAGCGAACGGTTGATGTTCTCGATCTGCCCCTTCATCTCCGAGTTGCCGCGGATGCCGTGTAAGTGGGAGTAACAGCCGGTAAGTACCGTTGCGCGGGACGGCGCGCAGAGCGAGTTCGTGACGAATGCGTTGTCAAAGCGCACGCCCTCGCGCCCAAGCCGGTCGATGTGCGGCGTCTTCACGAGCGGGTTGCCATAGCAGCCAACGTGGCCGGCGGCATGGTCGTCGGTCATGATGAACAGGATGTTCGGGCGAGGCGCCGGGCTGGTGCAGGCGACCGTAGCCCCCAGAGTGGCCAAAAGGAAATCGCGGCGTCCGAGGCGGCTCATGCGAAGATCTCCCGGATGCGCCGGGCCACGATGCGCTCCTCGCCCGGCTCGTTCATTAGGAAGGTGATCTCAATGCCCTGGCCGCCGGGGCCGGGTAGGACCGCAATGCGCGGTTCGCCGTCGAGGAGGCGTTGGATGACCGCCGCCGTCGAGAGGGAGCGGCTGGACTCGTCCCACGTGGCGATCACGCGGTGGACGCGGCGCCCACGTTCGAACAGGGCCTTTTCCACGTGGAGCTTGGCTTTGCGGAGTTCGCCCATCACGTAATTGGCTTGGCGTTCGGACTCGCGGTCCAGCGCGGCGAAGTCGAGCCGGGAGTACTTTTCGAGCGCCGCGAGGAGGCCGATCATCTCCTCTTTGTTCACCTTCATGCCGCGGCCTTGCGAGTCGGAGTGGGGGCTCGAGTTGAGCCACGCCGCCGCAAGCAGGTCCCGGCGCCCCGCCAGCACCCCGGTGCTCTGCGGGCCGCGGACATGCTTGCCGCCGCTAAACGCGAGCATGTCGACGCCGGTGGCGGCGACGCGCGGAATGTTGTCCCAACTCGGGAGGAGGTTGGCGGCGTCGACCAGGATCGGGATGCCGGCTTTCTTCGCGAGGGCGACGCATTCGGGGAGCGGCACCGGCGTCTCCCAGGCCCAGTCGCCGCGGGTGCCGCCCAGGTAATAGATCATGGCCACATTCGGGGTGAGTGCGTTGATGAACGCATCCCGGCTATCGACTTCGACAATGCGGACGCCGGCACTGCGGACGGCGTGGTCGTAACCGTTCCGATGTGGCTTTTGGATAATGACTTCGGTCTTCATGCCGGACAGGTCGGGAAGGCGGCGCACCTTGGCGGTGTCGGAGCCGGTGAGGCAGGCGTACGTGCCGAGGGCAATCGCGCCGGCGGTGCCCGACGTGACCAGGGCGGACTCCGTGCCACAGAGCTTGGCCAAACGCTCCCCCACGGCGTCTTTCACTTCGGCAAGGACGGCAAACTCCTTGGCGGCTTCCGCCATGATGGACTGGATCTCGGGCCACATGCGGGAGGCGCCGACCGTCGTCACGGGGCCCTGAAAGTTCAGAACGGGGCGAATGCCGAGTTCGGCATAGGGACTGCGGGGTTTGGCCGTAGCCACGCCCATGGCGGAGAGGAGGGGAAAGAACCAACGGCGCGCAAGCATTCCAGCATCTTATCCTCATTGGCGGGGTCCCGATCGATCCTGTAAGCTTAGAATCGAATGCGGCTTTCGCGGCGAGAGTGGATCGGTGGGGCGGCGGCCAGTTGGGCATTCGCCGCGGAATCGCCGATCGCTATCGGCAGTCGCCGGGAGCTGTTCCTTGACTCCTTCCTGATCGAAAAACTGACCGGCGCGGAACTACGCCTTGGCGCACCCGTCGACGCTGGTACCGCCTTCTCCTTTGACCGGCCGTGGGAGGAACGCTTCTGCAACTACGTCACCGTGATCCCCGACGGCGATCTCGTGCGCCTCTACTACCGCGGCGTACCGAATGCAGGCGCCGATGGCCGCGGCGACGAGGTCTACTGCTATGCCGAGTCCCCCGCCGGCGGCGCGCAATTCTCCCGGCCCTCGCTCCGCCTCCACGAAGTGCGCGGCACCCGCGAAAACAACGTCATCCTGGCCGGTACCCCGCCGCTGCAACACAACTTTTCGCCGTTTCTCGATACCCGTCCCGGCGTCGACCGCGCCAGCCGCTTTAAGGGTATCGCCGGCACGAGCAAGAGTGGCCTGGTCGCCTTTCAGTCCGGCGACGGCGTGCATTGGAGCCCTATCCGTCCAGAGCCGATCTTCCGGGATGGGGCGTTCGACTCGCAGAATCTCGCCTTTTGGTCGGAAGCCGAAAAGCGGTATGTGCTCTACTACCGAACGTTCAAGAAGATCGGCGGCACCGGCTACCGCTGGATCTCCCGCGCGGTCAGTTCTAATTTCGTCGATTGGGAAAACCAGGGGGAAATGACCTTCGGCGATGCGCCCCCCGAGCATCTGTACACCAATCAAACTAGCGCCTACTTCCGGGCTCCGCACCTTTACGTTGCCTTGGCGGCACGCTTCCTGCCGGGCCGCCAAGTGCTGACCGAAGCCGAGGCGCGCGCCATCAACGTCGATCCGGGATACTTCAAGGATTGCTCGGATGCCGTCCTGCTCACCTCGCGCGGCGGCACCAAGTATGACCGGACCTTCCTCGATGCCTTCCTTCGCCCTGGCCTGGGCATGGAGAATTGGGTATCTCGTTCGAACTATCCGGCGCTGAATGTTATCCCCGCGGGCACCGGGCAAATGGCCTTCTTCGTGGTCAGAAACTATGGCCAGCCTTCCATCCATCTGCGCCGGTACACCATGCGTCTCGACGGCTTCGCCTCCGTCCACGCCGGTTACCGCGGCGGGGAGATGCTGAGCAAAGTGTTCACCTATGCGGGAGAGGAGCTCGCCGCGAATTTCTCGACGTCGGCCCCCGGCGGCGTGCGATTCACGTTGGAAGATCCGTCCGGCGCGAAGCTGGCCGAATCGGTTGAGTTAGTTGGTGATGAGATCGCCCGCACGGTGCGCTGGCAAGGCGGCGCCCGGATCGGTGCCTGGGCGGGCCAGCCCGTCCGCCTGCGGGCCACGCTCAAAGACGCCGACCTTTATGCCATCAAGTTCGGTTGAGACTACTTCTCGAGGGCCTTCGGAAACGGAGCCGCCTTGGGTCCCTTGGGGTTCCGCAGATTGTTGACTCCGCCCTTATCCCGGTAGAGCGGCATGCTCATTCCGTCGGTGCTTTCGAGAATCTCGAACAGCCGCTGATTCATGCGTTTGACGATCTCCTGATGCGCCGGGCTCTTGATCAGGTTATGTAACTCGTGCGGATCTTCCTTGATGTCATATAACTCATCGAGGTCCCAGATGCCGTGATACCGGATGTACTTATACTGGTCCGTCCGCAGCGCATGGATTGTCGGCGTCTGCGGGAAGTTCCGCTCCCAGTAGTATTCGTAGAGCAGGGAATCGCGCCACGCGACCGGCTGCCCTTTCAGCAGCGGCAAAAAGCTCGCCCCGTCGCCGCCCGCGGGCGCGGGAACTCCGGCTGCGTCCAGCACGGTCGGCATGATGTCGAGATTGGCCACCACCTGGGGCAGCGTCTGGCCGCCCCGGAACAGCTCCGGGCAGCGCGCCAGCATCGGCACCCGCATGGACTCCTCATACGCGGTTCGTTTGTCGATCAAACCGTGCTCGCCAAACGCAAAGCCGTTATCGCCCATGTAAATCACCAGCGTCGAATCGAGCTCGCCCCGCTGCTTCAACAACGCCAGCACCCGGCCCACGCTCTCGTCCACCGCGCACAGCGACTCGGCGTAGCGCTTGTAGTACTCTTCAATGTCGAGTGTGGAGTGGTAGGGATAGTCCACGCCGTGCCAGCTATTCCGCTGGTTCTGCACCCACATCGGGCGATTGATCGCCTCGGCATTCAGCGAGGCCGGCGGCACGAACTTCGCGTCCTTAAACTTTCCCTTGTGGCGCTCAGCGGGGATGAACTCAGCGTGGACGGCCTTGTGCGAAAGGTAAACGAAGTACGGCCCGGTCTGCTTTTGAATGAAATCGAGGGCGTAGTCGGTCAGTTCGTCCGTAATGTAACCCTTCTGGGCTACCTTTTTCCCGTCGACGTTCAGGCCGTTGGCGCTGGGCAGATAAGTGCCTTGACCGCGGAACGACACCCAGCGATCAAACCCCGGTTGCGGTGCATCCGATTCGCCGCCCATATGCCATTTGCCAATAAACGCTGTCTTGTAGCCGGCCTTCTGCAAATAGCTCGAAAAGTAAGTCGTGCCGGCCGGAATGGCGGTGTTGTTATCGACGATCTTATGTTTGTGCGCGTACTTACCCGTCAATACGGTGGCCCGCGAGGGAGAGCAGAGCGCCGTGGTGACAAACGCGTTCTTCAGGTAAGCGCCGTCGCGCGCCAGCGAGTCCAGATGCGGCGTTTCAAGAAACGGTTGACCCTTCAAGAACCCGAGCGCGTCATAGCGATGATCGTCCGTCAGGATGAAGATGATGTTACGCGGCTTCCGGGGCGTCTGCGCGGCGGCGAGGGCGGGTAGGGCTTGCAGGAAGGTACGGCGGTTCATGGGTGTTTTTCAGTCTGACAAAATTCGGTGGCGATTTGGAGATATGCGGCCGCCGCCACTTCGACACTCGCCAGATCTACCCACTCGACGTCGGCGTGCGCGCCTTCCCCCGCCGGTCCCAGGACGAGCGTCTCGATGCCGGCGGCGGCATAGAGCGCCGAATCGAACCATGGCGTTTGTCCGGTGATCCGGGCTTGCGGCAACGCGCGTTGGGCCAGGGCGACGAGGGGTGAGTTTGGCTTCGTTTCGTAAGGTGGGCGATGGAAGACGAGGCGCGTGCCCGGCGGAAGCTCTCCAAGCGCCTGCGCCGCCGTTTCTCCCGGCAGCAGCCGGCGCTCCACCTGCAAGGTACAGGACGCCGCGTACGTGCTCCAACCCGTGCCCCCGCGCAGGGTCGCCAAGTGCAGGCTGGGAGGGCCTAACAACGAATGCGGCGGGCGGGCGAGCAGCTCCGCGTTCAACGCAGCCAGGTGCTGCAGGAGGGGCAACGCCGCGAGGTTGGCGTCCACGCCCAGGTCGAACCGCGATCCGTGCGCCGCTCTCCCTTCCACCGTTAACTCGAACCAGGCAAACCCCTTGTGCGCCACGCACAGGTCCAATCCGGTCGGTTCGGTGACGATCGCCGCGTCCGGACGATAATGCCGCAGCACCTCCTCCGTGCCCAAACTCAAGAACTCTTCGTCGGCGACGGCCGCCAGGAACACGTCCCCCGCCAGCACGGGCAGCGCCTTCATAGCGGCCACGGCCGCCGCCAGCGAGCCCTTCATGTCGAATGCGCCGCGCCCGTACAGACGGCCGTTGGCCACCCGTCCGGAGAAAGGCTCCGCCATCGTTTCCACCCCGACCGTGTCCATGTGCGCATTGAACATCAGACTGCGGCCGCCCCCCGTGCCCGGCCGGCGGATCACCAACGATGGGCGCCCCGGCGTCTGTTCAAGGCGGTGGACGACAAAGCGGGAATCGGCAAACTCCCGCTCGAGGATGGCGGCGATGGGCCCTTCGCCCGGGGCGCCGGCCGTCAGCGAGGGGTTGACGGAGTTTGTCCGCACCAGTTCGGCGAGCAGGGCGTGCATGTCAGATTACGATAACAGGGTGAGTGCAAATGCGGCGATGTCGTGGCTGGTGGGCGGGGTCTTGCTGGTGTGTGTGGAGTTCTGCCGCCCCGGTTGGGTGATCTTTGGCGTGGCGGGCGGCGTCATGACCGCCGTGGGCGGTTATCAACTCGCGCAGCGCGGCTTGGCTTGGGGCGTGGCGGCTTTGGCTTGCTGTTGGGTGATCCTGGCGATGTCGGCTTTTGGCGCGTGGCCGCGCTGGCTGGGCTGGGCCGCGAGCGCGGCGCTGCCCCTGGTCTGCTGGCGTATGGAGGCCCATCCAGCACTGGAATCGCCGGCCGAGCGCTTCAAAACAAAAGTGGTCTAGAATGATTCCTGCCCGCCTGTATTCTTTGTCAAAATAGGGAGTACATTTCAGGAGAGATATGGCCCGTAACGAAGAAGGCGAATTTGAACTGGTGCTCGGCAACAAGCAGTTGCTGAGCGTGTTTTTCATCCTGGTGGTTCTACTGGGAGTATTTTTTACGATGGGCTATATCGTGGGACGGAACAATCCCAGCACGGAGGCGGTGAATCTGGCGATCGCGCGCAAACCTGCCGACGGAGTAGCCGGCCAGCCGAAGGAGGTGGACGCCACCGGAGCGCAAGTCAGCGAGCCCCGAGTAGTCGATTCGCCCAAAGTGGAGCCTCCGAAGGTTGCCGAAACGAAAGTTGCGGAAACGAAGGTCGAGCCGCCGAAACCGGAACCCGTGAAAGCGGAGCCCCCCAAGCCGGTACCCGCCAAACCCGAGCCCGCCAAACAGGAACCGGCCAAGCCTAAAGAGGTTCCGAAGCCGGAACCGCCGGTGACGGCGGCTGGCGGCGTCACAGCGAAACCGCCTTCGGGGTCGTATCTCCAGGTCGCCGCGATTGATCTCAAAGGCGCGAACATGATGGTGGATTCGCTGCGTAAGCGCAGCTTCCCCGCGGTGATCACCCCCGGTCCCGCCGACAAGCCGAACATTTTCCGCGTCCTCGTCGGACCGATGAGTTCGCCCGAAGAGGTGGCCAAAACCCGGACCCGGCTTGAGGACATCGGCATGAAGGGCGCCATGGCCAAGAGACTCTAGCGTGAGCGATCTGGTGCAGATAGCCGTCCGGCCCCGGCTGCCGGACTGGCTCCGCAAACCGGAAACGCATTTCGAATCGGTGCATCTGCTGAAGCGGGAACTCCGCCAGAAGCGGCTGCACACGGTTTGTGAATCCGCGCGCTGCCCGAATATTCACGAGTGCTTCCATCGTGGCGCCGCCACGTTTATGATTCTGGGCAACCTCTGCACGCGCGGCTGCGCCTTCTGCTCCGTGCCCAAGGGCTCCCCCGCCAAGCGCGAGTTCACCCTGGACGCCGAGGAGCCGGAGCATGTGGCCGACATGGCGGCCGAAATGAATCTCCGCTACGTGGTGATCACCAGCGTCAATCGAGATGAACTGCCCGACGGCGGCTCCGCCCATTGGGCCGAGACCGTCCGCGCGGTTCGCCGCCGCCTGCCGGAAGCGAAGGTCGAGGTTTTGACCCCGGATTTTTGCGGCGATACGGACGCGGTCGCCCGGGTGCTCGATGCCGGGCCGCACGTTTTCAACCACAACATGGAGACGGTGAAGCGCCTCTACAGCCGCGTCCGGCCCCAGGCCGATTACCGGCAGTCGCTCGAGGTGCTCGCCTTCGCCCGCCGCTATCAGCCCGAGACGCTGACCAAGTCCGGCCTGATGGTTGGCCTGGGCGAACGCGTCGAAGAGGTCGAAGAGCTGCTGCGCGACCTGCGGCAGAGCGACGTCCATGTGGCGACCATCGGCCAGTACCTGCAACCCACGCGGAGGAACATGGCGGTGGCCGAGTACGTCACGCCGCAGCAGTTCGCCGCCTACGAGCAGTACGGGAAGAGCATCGGCTTTCAGATGGTGTTTAGCGGCCCGCTGGTGCGCAGTTCGTACATGGCCGATATGGTGGAAGAACATGCATCTTCTGCTGGCAGCGATTAGCGGCGTCCTGCTGGCGCTGGTGTTTCCGCGCTATGACGCGTGGTGGCTGGCGCCGGTGGCACTGACCCCGCTGACGCTCGCCATGGTGCAGGAGTTTGTTCCCGCACGCCGGTTCCTGTTGGGCTGGGTGATGGGACTGGTCTTCTGGGCCATGACGTGTAACTGGATCGCCTCGGTACTTGAAGTCCACGGCGGCATGGGTTTCTGGGGCGGCTGGGGGTCGTTTGCGGTGTTTTGCATTCTGAAGTCGCTGCACTATGGCGTCTATAGCTGGCTCGGCGGTGTCCTGGTCCGCCACTGGTATGGGCCTCCCGCGATGGCCCTTCTGTGGGCCGGCCTCGAACGGACGCAAGAGCCGTTGACGGGGTTCGGCTGGTTGATGCTTGGCAACGCCGGCACGGAGATTCCGATCGCACTGCGCCTGGCGCCGTACACCGGCGTCTATGGCATCTCGTTCGTCTTCGCGCTAATGGGCATTTGTCTGGCGCTGGTGCTGCTGCGCAAGCCGCGCACGTACACCGCGTGGCTCCTGTTCGTTCTTCTGCCCGTGTTCCTGCCCAAGGTACCGGAGGGGTTAAAGGCCGTCAGCACCGCTGTAGCTGTCCAGCCGAACTTCCCGGTGCTGGGCGAGTGGACGGATGACCTCTACCGGAACCAGAAGGAGCTGCTCTCGTCGTTGACGCTGGCCGCCGGCCAGGGCAAACAACCGGGCCTCGTGCTCTGGCCCGAAACGCCGACCCCCATCTTCTTCGGCACCGATGCCGACCTGCAGGGCCGTGTCCGCGAGATCACGACGACGCTGCAAGCGCCCATGCTGTTCGGCTCCATCGCGCGAACGCCCACCGGGCAAGCGCTGAATACGGCACAGTTCGTGAACGCCAAAGGCGAAACCGGCGGCCGCTATGACAAGGTGTTTCTCGTGCCTTTTGGCGAGTACGTGCCGGAGCTGTTCTCCTGGGTGAACCAGGTGAGCGGAGAGGTCGGCGCGTATACGCCGGGTCAGAAAGTGGTGACGTTTCCCGTCGATGGCCGCTGGATCGGGGCGTTTATCTGCTACGAGAGTGCGGTGCCGCACCACGTGCGGGAGTTTGCCCGCGCCGGCGCTGAACTGTTCGTGAATCTTTCAAACGATGGCTACTTCTTTGAAACGGCGGCGCGCGAGCAGCACCTGCAACTCGTCCGCATGCGGGCGGTTGAAAATCGGCGTTGGGTGCTTCGGGTCACCAACAATGGCATCACGGTGGCGATTGATCCCGCGGGGGTGGTCCGGCAAAGCTTTCCCGGTTTTCAGGCCATGGCCGGCACCCTCAGTTTTGGCTGGCGGGCCGACCTGACGCCATATACCCGCTATGGCGACTGGTTCGCCTGGTTGGGTCTGCTGATTGCGGCCGGATGCCTGATCGCTACGCAATGGCCGAACTATCTGCCGGAAGCCATCAGAGCGGAACGTCGGTCAACGTAAGAATGTTCTCGAGCAGCCGCTCGGCGGCCGCCGTCGAACGTTGCGCCGCCGCGGCCCGCGCGTGCAGCGCCACCCGGTGCGCGAACACCGGCACCGTTAACCGTTTCACATCATCCGGCGTGACGAAGCCGCGGCCTTCGAGCATCGCCAAAGCCTGGCATGCGCGGAACAGCGCCTGCGCCCCGCGTGGACTCACGCCCAGCGCCAGCGAATCGTGCGCGCGCGTCCGCTCGACGATCGCCAGCATGTAGTCGACGAGCGAGTCGTCGACGTGGACCAGCTCCACCGCCTGCTGCAGTTCCAATATCTCGGTCTGCGTTAGCAGCGGCGCCGATACCGCATTGTGGTCCGCACCGCCGCGCCGCAAAATCTCCCGCTCACTCGCCGCATCGGGATACCCAATCCGCAAACGCATCAGGAACCGGTCCAACTGCGACTCCGGCAACGGGTACGTGCCGTGATGCTCCACCGGGTTCTGCGTGGCGATCACCATGAAGGGCCGGGCCAGCGGATAACTTCGTCCGTCGATCGAAATCTGCTGCTCGTTCATCGCCTCGAGCAGGGCCGATTGCGTCTTCGGCGTGGCGCGGTTGATCTCGTCGGCCAAAAGAAAATTCGTAAAGATCGCGCCGGGCTTGAATTCGAACTCTTGCGTCTGCGCGTTGAACACCGTCACGCCCAGCACGTCTCCCGGCAGCATATCCGCCGTGAACTGGATCCGATGAAACCGGCTATCCACCGCCCGCGCCAGCGCATGCGCCAGCGTGGTTTTGCCCACGCCCGGCACATCCTCAATCAACAGATGTCCGCGCGAAAGCAGACCCACCAAACTCAGACGCACCACCTCGGCCTTACCCCGTAGGATGGTGCCGAGATGAGCTTCCAGTTGTTGGAGGCGGCTGCGCAGCGCGACCGAGAGATCGCTAGCGGGTGGCGCCATCATTCGAGTACTCCCTTTCAAACAAGATACCCTGATTTTGTGGACGAAGCGTATTTGCGCCGGGCGATCGCCCTGGCAACGGAGAACGTCAGCGCCGGCGGCGGCCCCTTTGGAGCGGTCATCCTCCGTGATGGCCAAGTGATCGCCGAAGGCGTCAATCGCGTCACCGCGATGCACGATCCCACGGCGCACGCCGAAGTCGTCGCCATCCGGGCCGCCGGCCAGGCGCTGCAAACCCACGACCTATCCGGCTGCACCATCTTCGCCAGTTGTGAACCCTGCCCCATGTGTCTCGGCGCCATCCTGTGGGCGCGTTTCGATCGCATCGTTTTTGCCGCCACTAAAGAAGACGCCGCCGCCGCCGGTTTCGACGATTCCAATTTTTACGTCGAACTCGCCAAGCCCGCGGCCGGTCGGACTCCTCCCATGCGGCAAGCCCTGGCGGAGGAGGGCCTCCTGCCGTTTCTTGCATGGCGCCAGTTTTCCGCTAAAGTACCTTACTAGTGGGCGATCTCCAACTCGAAGCGATCTACAAGGACTTCCCGTCTCACCGGGTGGTCGACGGCATTTCTCTGACCATTCCGCAGGGCTGTTTCTACTCCCTGCTCGGGCCTTCAGGCTGCGGCAAAACTACGACGCTGCGGATGATCGCCGGTTTCGATGAACCCGACCGCGGACTCATCCGGCTCGGCGGCCGCACCCTGAACGGGCTCCGCCCCTACGAACGCCCGGTGACCACTGTCTTCCAAAGCTACGCGCTGTTCCCTCATCTCACCGCCGCCGAGAACATTGCCTTTGGCTTGAAGCGCAAAGGCGATCCTGACACGGCCCGGAAAGTGAAGGAGGCGCTCGACCTCGTCCAACTCAGCGCCAAGGCTGACCGGTTGCCCGCCAAAATGTCCGGAGGAGAGCGCCAACGGACAGCGCTCGCGCGCGCCCTGGTCCTGCAGCCGGAGGTGCTGCTGCTCGACGAGCCGCTCTCCGCCCTCGACCCCAAGCTCCGCAAGCAGATGCGGCTCGAACTCAAGGAGCTGCAAGCCCGCGTCGGCATCACGTTCCTTTTCATCACCCACGATCAGGAGGAAGCGCTTTCGCTCTCAGACCGGATCGCCGTGATGAACCAGGGCCGCCTCGAACAGATCGGAACCCCGCAGGAGATCTACCTAGCCCCGGCCACCCGGTTCGTCGCCGGCTTTCTCGGCGCCGTCAACTGGGTGGGCGCCATTGGCGTGCGCCCGGAGATGACGCGCATCTCCCGCGAAGCGCCCGGCAATGGCGCCCGCGTCGTCGAAGCCACCGTCAGCTCGGCGATGTTCCTGGGCGACTGCTTTCAAGTGGAAACTAAGACCCCCGCGGGCGACAGCATCATCGCCCAAATCGCCCACGGCATCGGCGAGTTTCAGCGTGGCGAGCGCGTCCATGTCTGGTGGCATCCGGGGGATGAGATGGCGATTCCCCAATGATGAGGCTCCGCGCACTCTTTCTGCTGCCGGCGTGGGCCTTCACGCTACTGTTGTTCCTGGCCCCGCTGCTCATCATCGTCGTCTACTCGCTGCAGACCAAGGGCGTCTATGGCGGCGTGGTGGAGCCGTGGACGCTCGAAAACTATACCCGCCTCTTCGATCCTCTTTACGGCGTCATCCTCTTCCGCTCCTTCCTGATGGCCGGTGTTTCCACCCTCGGGTGCATCGTGCTGGCTTTCCCCCTGGCGCTGTACATCGCCCGCTCCGGGACCCGCAAGACGCTGCTGCTGAATCTCGTCATGCTCCCGTTCTGGACCAGCTTCCTCGTCCGCACCTACGCCTGGATGTTCCTGCTTCGTGATACCGGTCTCGTGAACTCCGTCCTCCTCGCGCTCGGCGTGATTGCGGAGCCTCTCCCGCTGCTCTACAACGACTGGGCAGTGATCGTTGGTCTCATCTACGGTTACCTTCCGTTCGCGGTGCTGCCGCTTTATAGCAATCTGGAGCGGCTCGACAAATCCCTGCTCGAAGCGGCCGCCGACCTCGGGGCGAAGCCCTGGGAAGCCATGCTCCATGTGGTCCTTCCGCTCACCGCCCCCGGCATGCGCGCCGCCGGGGTTCTCGTCTTCATCCCTTGCCTGGGCGCCTATCTCACGCCGGATCTGCTGGGCGGCGGCAAGAGCATGATGATCGGCAACCTGGTTCAAAATCAGTTCACCTCCGCCCGCGATTGGCCCTTCGGCTCGGCCCTCTCGCTCGCGCTGATGCTCATCGTGATGCTGCTCCTTTGGGCCCTGCTCCGGCGCGACGGCGAGGAGGTCCTATGAAGCAGCGCCTGTTGCCGCTGTACGTGGTCTGCCTCTACGCGTTTCTCCATCTACCCTTGATGATCCTCTGCGCCTTCAGCTTCAACTCGTCGCGGTTCACGGTCTGGGAAGGGTTTTCTCTCGTCTGGTACCAGGCGATGTGGAACGATGGCGCGCTGGCCGAGGCCACTTGGAACTCGCTGCTGATCGCCGTTGTCTCGACCGTACTGGCCACCATCGTCGGCACCCTCGGTGCCTACGGGCTCTGGAAGAGAAACTCAAAGATCCTTTCCGGTTCTCTGTATCTCTCGCTGGTCACCCCCGAGATCATCACGGGCATCGCCCTGCTCGCCACCTTCCAATGGGCCTTCCGCTACTTCCAACTCCAACTCGGCATGCACACGGTGATCCTTGCCCACGTCACCTTCTCCATCGCCTACGTCCTGCTCGTCGTCATGGCCCGGCTCCGCACCGCGGACCCCGCTCTTGAAGAAGCGGCCCTCGACCTCGGCGCCACGGAATGGCAGGCGTTCCGCCTGGTCACGCTGCCCATGCTGAAGCCCGGCATCGCCGCCGCCGCCCTGCTGGCGTTCACCGTTTCCTTTGACGACTACGTCATCACGTCCCTGGTCGCGGGCGTCGATTCGGAGACGCTTCCCATGATGCTTTACGCCATGGCCCGCCGCGGCGCTAATCCGGTGGTCAGTGCCATCTCCACGGTGATCTTCGTCGGCCTCGGGATATTGATCGTCGCCTCGGAAAGGTTGCAGAAGGCATGAGACGCCGGGCGCTTGTCTTCTCTCTGGCCGGCCTCGGGTGTGCCCCGTCGCGGCCTCGTTTGAACGTGTTCAACTGGTCGGACTATGTCGCCCCGGAAACGGTTCCCGGCTTCGAGAAGGAGTTCGGCGTCCGCGTGCGCTACTCCATCTATGAATCGAACGAGGAGATGCTTGCCCGCGTCTTCAGCGGCAACTCCGGGTGGGACGTGGTGTTTCCCACGCACTACATCGTTCCGCCGATGCGGGAGCAGGGACTGCTCACCCCGCTCGATCATGCCAAGCTGCCGAATCTGAAGAACCTCGATCCCGCGTTCGCGCGCCCCAGCCTCACCAGCCACGCGGTGCCCTATATGTGGAACGCCACCGGCATTCTGTTTCACAAGAGGATGCAGCCGCCGCCCGTCAGTTGGGCGGACCTCTGGGATCCACGGGTCGCCGGCAAAATCACGATGCTCGATGATCCGGCCGAGGTCCTCGCTGCCGCCCTCCGCAAGCTCGGCTTCAGCCTGAACTCCGGCGACCCCGATCAACTTCGCGCCGCCCAGCGGGAAGCGATGCGGCAGAAACCGCTGCTGCGCGCCTACCTCAATTCCGAAGTCCGGGATCAGGTGGTCGCCGGGGACGTGCTCGCCGCCCAGCTCTGGTCGACGACCGCCCAGCAGGCCATCGACGCGGCGCCGGACCTGGACTTCGTTTATCCCAGCGAAGGCTTTCCGGTTAACCTCGATTGCGCCGTCATCCTGCGGGAAAGCCCGCGTCAGCAGTTGGCGCATGAGTGGATCAATTATCTGCTCCGCCCCGAAGTCAGCGCCCGCGTGGCCGACTCCATGCGGACGGCCACCGCCAACGCCGCGGCGAAGCCTTTGCTCGCGGCGGCCACGCGGGAAAATCCCACGCTCTATCCCACGCCGGAAGTCATGGCCCGGGCCGAGTGGTTTGAAACCATGACCCCGGCCGCGCAACGCCTGCGCGATCGATTGTGGACCGAAATTAAGTCTGGTTGAATAGCAGGGTTAGAATTGTAGGACCGAATGTTTTCCCTGCTCTCACCATTCGTATCCTCACTGCCACGGCTCACCTGGCTCGCGGCGTTGGATATCGTGCTGGTGTCGATCATCATCTACCAGTTCATTCAGATTGTTCGAGGCCGCCGCGCCGCGCATATGCTGGGCGGACTGCTCGTTCTGGTGCTCGTTTATCTGATGGCGTTGGCCCTCAAAATGGAGCTGCTGCGGACACTGCTGGCCACGCTGGCGCCTTATACCGCTTTCGCCATGATCGTGATGTTCCAAAGCGAAATCCGCCGGCTTCTCGCCCGGCTGGGTAAGCAGCGGTTGATCGGGTTCGGCTCGCGGCTGCAGCGCCGGGATACGGTGGACGAGATCCTGCTGGCGCTCCAGCAGTTGGCCCAGCAGAAGATTGGCGGGTTGATCGTGGTGGAGCGGGAGATCGGGCTGCGCACGTTTGTCGAAAGCGGGGTTCCGCTTGACGCGGCCATCTCTCGCGACTTACTGCTTGCCCTTTTTCATCCCGGTGCGGCCATGCACGATGGCGCGGTGATCATACAAGGCGACCGCATCGCCGCCGCGGCCTGCTTCCTGCCGCTGACGATGAACCCGGAGCTGTTGCGTTACCTGGGCACGCGCCATCGCGCCGCCATCGGGGTGACCGAGGAGACCGATTGCCTGTCGCTGATCGTCAGCGAAGAGACGGGCCGGATCTCGATCGCGCAGTATGGGGAAATCGAATACGACGTAACCCTTGAACGCGTCGAAGAGGCGCTGACCAAGCGGGAGCGGCCGGCCTTGAAACGTGCCTTCGGCGTCGCGGAGGAGCGGCAGGCGTGAAGGCCCTGTTTACCGAGAACATCGGCATGAAAGTGCTGAGTCTTGCCCTGGCCAGCTTGCTCTGGGTCGCCGTGGTTGGGGAGCAGGAACTCAGCTCATCCGTGTCGGTGCCCATTGAGTACAAGAACTTTCCAAAGACGCTCGAAGTAAGCTCTGAGATGGTGAGCCGGGTGAACCTGCTGGTGCAGGCGCCTCCCGAAAAGTTGGAGGCGGGCAACCTGGCCGACGCGGCTCTCGTGGTCGACCTGAGCGAAGTGAACCGGCCGGGCGAGCGCACGTTCAATCTCGATCGTCAGAACTTGCGGCTGCCGCAGGGCGTGACGCTTGAACGGGTGATTCCGTCGCAGTTGCGGCTGCGCTTTGAGCAGCGGACGGCGCGGGACGTGCCGGTGATCATCCGCTACGCGAACACGCCGATGCCGGGCTACCGGATCCTGAAGCAGGAGGTGCAGCCGGAGGTGCTCCGTGTGGTGGGCCCTCAGAGCCGCGTCGAGGGGCTGCAGAGCGCGGAGACCGATCCGATTGATCTTAGCGGGATTCTTGGGGAATCGGAGTTCCGCGTGAACACCTTTGTGGCCGATGGGCAGGTACGCATTGAAGGGCCGTCCGTGGTCCGTGTGCGCATCGTAATGGAGCGAATCGCCCAACCGGCGCTGGAACAATAAGAATGGCGAAACAACTTTTCGGGACCGATGGAATTCGGGGAGTGGCCGGGCAGTATCCGCTGGACGCCCCTACCGTATATGCCTTTGGCAAGGCGCTGGGAGAATGGGCGCGCGCACACAGCGAGGAGCCCCGCGTTGCGATCGGGATGGATACCCGGGAGTCCGGCGAGCAGCTTTCAAAGTGGCTCATGGCGGGACTGAAGGCCGTCGGTGTCACGCCGGACCATCATGGCGTGGTGACCACTCCGTGTGTGGCTTGGATGACGAAGAATGGGCCATTCGTCGCCGGGGTGATGATCTCCGCTTCGCACAATCCCTATCAGGACAACGGGCTGAAGGTCTTCGCCCACACGGGCTACAAGCTCCCCGACGAAGTGGAGCATGAGCTCGAAGGTCGTATTCTGGAGCTGGCCGGGCCGGACCCGGAGCCCGTGGGTTGGCGATGGTTCGGCATGCGGGACCGGCCTTATCGCGAGCACCTCGATTCCGTATTTCCTCATTCGCTGGCGGGCAAGAAGATCGTGGTTGATTGCGCCAACGGCGCGGCGTTTTCGTCGGCGCCCTTGCTGCTGCGCGACCTCGGCGCCGAAGTGATCGTGCTGGGCGGTGAGCCAGACGGGCGGAACATCAACGCTGATTGCGGCGCGCTGCATCCGGAGAACCTGCAGCGGGCCGTGGTGGAACATGGCGCGTGGTGTGGCGCGGCATTCGATGGCGACGCTGACCGGGCGATGTTCGTCTCGCCGAGCGGCAAGCTGATCGACGGCGACCACGTCCTGTTCATCGTCGGCCGGGATCTGCACCGCCGGGGCCACCTGCCGAAGGGTGAAGTGGTCGCGACCGTGATGTCGAACCTGGGTCTCGAAGTCGCGCTCGGCCGTTACGGCATGACGCTCGTGCGGACTGCGGTGGGCGATAAATATGTCCTCGAGGAGATGATCCGCCGCGAAGCCCTGATTGGCGGCGAGCAGAGCGGCCACGTGATCTTCCACGAACACGCAACGACCGGCGACGGCGTGTTGACTCTCTTGCTGTTGCTGGACGTGATGCTGTGCGAGGGTGCATCGCTCGACGAACTCACCGCGGAGTTTGAGGTGTTTCCGCAGCGGCTGGTGAACGTGCGGTTCGCGGTCAAGCGGCCGCTCGACGAGCAGGCAGCCGTGCAGGCGGCGATTCAGGCTTGCGAGAGCGAGTTCGGCGAAGCGGGGCGCGTCCTGGTGCGGTTCTCGGGCACCGAGCCGCTGGCGCGGGTGATGGTGGAAGGGCCTTCGGCAGAGCGGGTGGACCATCACGCGCAGGCCATCGCCGCGCAGATCGCGGCGGCCTTAGTATGATGGCAGACATGAAATTCGTTCTGTTGTTAGCTTTGGCAGCATGCGCGTTCGCGCAGGAGAAAAAGGCGAAGTTGCCCGGTGAAGATTGGGTGCCGCTGTTCAACGGGAAAGACCTCTCGGGTTGGACGGAGATTGGCAAGGAGAAATGGACCGTCGACAAGGGCGAGATCCATGGCGAAGCCATCACGAAGGCATACGGGTACCTGCGGACGAAGGAGAATTACAAGGACTTCCATTTGTCCATGAAGTTCAAGTGCGAGGGTACGGGCAACAGCGGCGTGTTCTTTCACTCTGAGTTCAAGCCGGGCACGCCGGATATCACGCAGGGCTTGCAGTTTGAAATCGACTGCACCATCGGTCAGCACACGGGCGGCATCTATGGAGATGGCCGGCAGTGGATCGTATGGCCTTCGCCCGAAAACGAAACGGTGGTCCGCAAGGGCGAGTGGAACGAGTACCTGCTCAAAGTGGAAGGCAATCGCTACTACTCGCGTCTGAACGGCGTGGTGCTCGTCGATTTCACCGATCCGCGGCCGCGGTCGTTTGATGGCGGCATTTCGCTGCAACTGCATTCGGGCGGCGCGGGCGATATGCGCTTCAAGGACATTCTGATCCGCGACCTGACGAAGCGGTAGCCGGGTTGCTGCGGCTTTTCTACTGCGACCACTACGACATGGGCTTGCCGCCGGACCATCGGTTCCCGGCGCGCAAGTACCGGTTGTTGCGAGAGGCCCTGACCGGGGATCGCCGTTTCGAAATCCTTCCCGCGCCGCTCGCATCGCCGGAAGAGATCTGTGAGGCCCACGACGCCGAATACGTGCGGCAGTTTCTCCATGGGGAACTGCCGCCGGCGGCTGTGCGCCGCATCGGCTTCCCGTGGTCTCCGGCTCTGGTGCTGCGAACGTTGGCCAGTGTGGGCGGCGCGCTTGCCGCGACCGATGCCGCGGAGGAGACCGGATTCGGCGGCGCGCTGATGGGCGGTACCCATCATGCTTTTTGGGGTGAGGGGTCCGGCTTCTGCGTGTTTAACGACATTGCGGTTTCGATCGCCGGGCTGCGGATGCGGGGTTGGGGATGGCGGGTGGCGGTGGTGGATTTGGACGTGCATCAGGGCGACGGAACCGCCGCGCTTTTCGCGGACGATCCGGACGTGCTGACGCTCTCCTTCCATGGGCGGAACAACTTCCCGTTTCGGAAACAAGTGAGTAAGATTGACGTTGCTTTCGCTGACGGCACAGGAGACGAAGAGTATCTCGCCGCGCTGGAGGAGCACCTGCCCCGCGTCTGGGATTTTCGCCCCGACTTTGTCTTCTATCAGTCCGGCGTTGATAACCTGCTCGAAGACAAGCTCGGAAAGCTTTCGCTCAGCCATGCTGGGCTCGCCGAGCGAGACCGCCGGGTGATGACAGCAGCGCGGCGATACGGAAAACCCTTCGTCCTGCTGCTAGGCGGAGGCTATGCTGACCCGATCGAAGCGACGGTCCAGGCCAACGTGAATACCTACCGTACGGCGGCCACCGTATGGGCCGGATGATGGGCATGGTAGTATTAAGGTCCTTTACTTCGGAACCCACGCGCTCAGGTGGATTAGGCCGGAACAGGCTACCCCTATGCTACTGCGCGTTGGATTTGAGTTGATTTACCAGTTTCCGCAGCCCACCCCCGTGATTCTGGCCGTGGATTTGCACTACTCCCGATCGTCGGACGTGGTGAGCCATGAGTTTTTGCGAACGGACCCGGCGGTGCCGATTGCGGGCTATCGCGACGGCTTCGGCAACTGGTGCACTCGCATTCTGGCTCCGGCCGGGCGCGTGGCGATTACCAATGGCGCCGTAGTTCGCGTGCCGGACGTCCCGGAGACCATCTTCCCGGATGCCTGGCAGCAGACCGTGGAGACCCTGCCCGAAGAGACGCTCGTGTTTCTCCTGGGTAGCCGCTACTGCGAGACCGATCTGCTTTCGCCCTTGGCTTGGGAGCTTTTCGGTGGAACGGCGCCCGGCTACGAGCGGGTGCAGGCCATCTGCGACTATGTCCACAATCACATCGCCTTTGACTATCAGGCCGCCCGGTCTACCCGGACCGCTTCGGAGGCCTATCGCGAACGCACGGGAGTGTGCCGCGACTTTGCCCACCTGGCCGTCACGTTCTGCCGCTGCCTGAACATCCCGGCCCGCTATTGCACCGGCTATCTGAGTGATCTGGGCACGCCCCAGCCCTGGAGTGTGGGCGATTTCGCCGCGTGGTTCGAGGTCTATCTGGCTGGTCAGTGGTACACGTTCGATCCGCGGAACAACAAGCCGCGCATGGGCCGCGTTCTGATGGCCCGCGGCCGGGACGCCTCCGACGTGGCGATCGCGACCACGTTTGGGCCGAATCATCTCGAAAGCTTCCGGGTCTGGGCGGACGAAGCCTAGGATGTCCCTGCTGAGCGTCCGCCACGTCACGGTGTACCGCTATGCGGAACCTGTTCGCCTGGGCGAACACCGCATGATGTTCCGTCCGCGGGAGAGCCACGATCTGCGGCTGATCCGGACGAGCCTGGTGATCACCCCGCAGCCGGCTACCGTCCGTTGGCTCCACGATGTGTTTGACAACTCGGTGGCCGTCACGACGTTTGAAGGCAAGACCGCCGAACTCCGGTTTGAAAGCCGGGTGACGCTCGAGCACTACGAGAACACGCTGCCGGAATATCCGGTGGAGGAGTTCGCGCGGAAATACCCGTTCGTGTACACGCCGGAGGACTACCCGAATTTGGCTTGTGGTCTGGTGCGGCATGATCCAAGCGGCAATGTCGGCCGCTGGGCGCTGCAGTTCTTGGAGCCGGCCGAGGCGTCGGGAACCATGGGGATGTTGCGCGCGATGACTAAGGGCATCCGGGATCAATTCGTCTATACCCGGCGGCAGGAAAAGGGAGTGCAAAATCCGGACGACACCTTGCAGACGCGGCGGGGCAGTTGCAGGGATTTTGCGGTGCTCATGATGGAGGCCGTGCGCTCTCTGGGCCTGGCGGCGCGCTTCGTCAGTGGCTATATCTTCACGCCCGGTACGGAAAAGGGCGGTGGCGCGACGCACGCCTGGATGCAGGTCTATCTGCCAGGCGCTGGTTGGATCGATTTCGACCCGACCAACAGCATCGTCGGTAATCGCAACCTGATCCGGGTGGCGATGGCGTGGTCGCCGGAGCATGTGTTGCCGCTTTGGGGGACCTACTACGGCGCTCCCGGAGCCTTTCTGGGAATGGACGTTACCGTATCGGTGACGGAGGAACCGCAGTAGACTGGCGGGATGATTTCCCGGCGGAGTCTTCTGCTGGCTGCGGCGGCTGCGCCCCGGCCGAACATCCTGCTGATTCTGGCCGACGACCTGGGGTGGGCCGATCTCGGGTGCTACGGCGCGCGGGATATTCGAACGCCGCACATCGACGCGCTCGCCCAGCAGGGTGTTCGCTATACGCAGTTCTACGCTAACGCGCCGGAGTGTACGCCGAGCCGGACGGCCCTGCTCACGGGGCGTTATCCGCATCGCGTGGGTGGCCTTGAATGCGCGATCGGGGTCGGGAATGTCGGCCGTTATGATGAGGCGGTTTGGCTGCAGGAACGCGGCGAACTGGGCCTGCCCGCGACGGAGGCGACCTTGGGACAGATGCTTCGCGGGGCCGGTTACCAGACGGCTTGCATCGGCAAATGGCACCTCGGCTACGCCCCCAAGTTCTCGGCGCTGCGCCATGGGTTCGAACACTACTTCGGGGTGATCGGCGGCAACGCGGACTATTTCACCCATTTCGAAGAAGGGGGCGCGCCGGCGATTTACGAAGGGGAGAAGCAGGTGGACCGTCCGGGTTACGTGACGGACTTGATTGGCGAGGAGGCGCTGCGTTGGCTGGGTCAACGGACGCCGGCCAAGCCGTTCTTCCTCTACGTGCCTTTCACGGCCCCACATACGCCGATTCAAGGGCCGGGCAGGGAAGCGGGGCGGCCGGGCTACGCGGCGATGGTGGAGCGGATGGATCACTACGTCGGCAAGTTGCTGGCGGCCGTGCCGCCGGATACGATCGTGATTTTTGCGAGCGACAACGGCGCGATGGGCGTGGGCAGTAATGGCCCGCTGCGAGGGACGAAGACGACAACCTTTGAAGGGGGCATTCGCGTGCCGTGCATTCTGCGCTATCCGGGAAAAGTGAAGCCGGGGATGGAGTCAGTACGGGTGGCGATGCATATGGACCTGACGGCGACCCTGCTGGCGGCGGCGCGGGTGAAACCGGCGCGGCGGCTGGACGGCGAAGACCTGTTGGGACCTGCCAAGGAACGGGCGTTATTCTGGCGCTACAAGCGGATGGAGAACCGGCGCAAGGCTGTGCGGCGCGGCAACTGGAAGCTTGTGGTGGACAATGGCCGCGAGTACCTGTTCCATCTGGGGGAAGACCTTGAGGAGAAGCAGGATCGGCTGCAGCAGGCTCCGGCCGAGGCCGCGGCGTTGCGGCGGCTTCTTGCCGCATGGGAAGCAGAGGTGAAGGCGCCGCGGTTGGCGGGCTTTCGTGGTACCGTCTTCGGGTGAGTTTCTGGAAGCTTCTCCTCTGGGCCGCTATCCCTCTACCGGCCGCGATCACTCTGCCGTCGCTCGTCGGCGACCACATGGTGCTGCAGCGCGATGAGGCCCTGCGCATCTGGGGCCGGGGGGCGCCGGGGGAAACGGTGACCGTCCGCTTCGAGCAGGTGGAACGCAAGACGGTGACCAACGCGGCCGGGAATTGGGAACTGTTCCTGCCGCCCACGAAAGCCGGCGGGCCGTTTACGATGCGCATCGCCGGGACCAACGTGATCACGCTGCAAGATGTCTATGTCGGCGAGGTCTGGCTCGCCTCCGGCCAATCGAATATGGAATGGCGCATCAAGCATTCGGCGGAACCGGAGAAGACGGCCGCCGGCGCGAACCACCCGCTGATTCGGCTCTTCCATGTTCCGCATCGCATCATCGAAACGCCGCAGGACGATGTGGCCGCGCGTTGGGAGATCTGCACGCCGCAGACGGTGCCGGATTTCTCGGCGGCCGCGTACTGGTTCGGCCGCCATCTGCATGAGAAGCTCGGTGTCCCGATCGGCTTGATCGAGGCTGCGCGGGGCGGCACCCCGGCCGAAGCCTGGATTGGGCAGGAGGCGCTGCAGACGCATCCGGACCTGCAATACTACCTGCAGCAGGGGAAACGGGCCCCGATGCGGCCGGGAAATTCGAGTCTGCCCAGTGGGCTCTTCAATGGGATGATCGCCCCGCTGACGCCCTACGCAATTCGTGGCTTTCTCTGGTATCAGGGCGAGACCAATGCCAGCCGCGCCGAGAGCCGCTTCTACCGCACGCTCTTCTCGGCGCTGATTGCCGATTGGCGGGAACGCTGGGGCTTGGGGCCGCTGCCCTTTCTCTATGTCCAACTGGCTAACTACGGCGGGGCGGGCACCGAACCGGGCACCGAGTGGGTGGAAGTGCGGGAGGCGCAGCGGGAGACGCTCGCCGTCAGCAATACGGCCATGGTGGTGACCAACGACATCGGCGATACCGTCAACATCCATCCGAAGAACAAGCGGGATGTGGGCGAACGATTGGCGCTGGCCGCGCGAGCCGTGGCGTACGGCGAGAAGCTGGTTTACTCCGGCCCGTCGTACCGGCGCGTGACCCACGAAGGGGAGACGCTGCGGCTCTGGTTCGACTTCGCGGAGAGTGGACTGCGTTCGCGCGCGGCCGAGACGCTTGAAGGCTTCGTGATCGCCGGTGAGGACCGGGTGTTTCATCCGGCGCTAGCTCGAATCGACGGCCAGACGATTGTGGTGAGCGCGGCGGCGGTGCCCCGGCCGGTGGCCGCTCGCTACGCCTGGACTCCGGCCGCGACGGCGAGCTTCGCGAACGCCGAAGGCTTGCCGCCTTCGCCCTTCCGTACCGATCGCTGGACGCACGCGACCATGCCGGCGAATCCGCGGCCAGTGTTCGGCAAAGGCGGTTGGACCGCCGAACGGAGGCCCGGCTACCCGAATGTGCTGGTGATCGGCGACTCGATCTCCATCGGCTATACCCGCGAGGTCCGGCACCTGCTGCGCGACGCCGCCAATGTCTTCCGGCCTGTCGTCGCGGGAGCGGATCAGCCGGAGAACTGCCAGTCGACGCTCGCCGGCCTCGAGCGGCTCGACAAGTGGCTCGGGGCAGAGAAGTGGGACGTGATCCACTTCAACTGGGGCTTGCATGACCTCTGCTACCGCCATCCTGATTCAAAAGATCCCGGCAAGCGGGACAAGGTGAACGGGAAGATCAGCGTGCCGCTGCCGGATTACGAGCGCAACCTGACGGAACTCGTGGGCCGGTTGCAGAAGACCGGCGCCTGTCTCGTTTTCGCGAACACGACCTTTGTGCCCGAAGGCGAACTGGGTCGCGTGCCCGGCGACGAGAAGCGGTACAACGAGGTAGCGGCGCGGGTGATGGAGAAGGCGGGCATCCCGGTGACCGACCTCTACACGAGCACCTCCCGCTTCGCGCCGGAGATGTTTCTGGGGCCGGGGAACGTTCACTTCGGTCCGAAAGCGAACTGGCTGCTCGGTGAGCAGGTGGCCGATAGCGTCCGGACAGCCATTGGGCGGTGTAAGCGATGAAGCGCCGGGCGTTTTTGAGCGCCGTGGCCGGTTTGGCGCAGAGCCGCCGCTCACGGCCGAATATTGTTCTGGTGATGGCGGATGACCAGGGCTGGGGCGACGTAGGGTTTAACGGCCATCCGGTGGTGAAGACACCGCATCTGGACGCGATGGCGGAGGAAGGCATCCGGCTCCATCGCTTCTACTCCGGCGCGCCGGTCTGCTCGCCGACGCGCGGGAGTTGCCTTACGGGCCGGCACCCGTTTCGCTACGGCATCTACTTCGCCAACGCCGGGCGCGAGGGCGAGCCCTCCGAGTACGCTCTTCCGGCCGGTGAACGGACCATCGCCGAGGTGCTGCAGCCATTGGGTTATCGCACCGGTCACTTCGGCAAGTGGCACTTGGGCGACTTCGATGGCGCCAAGAAGTCCTCGCCTTCGGATAACGGGTTCACCGAGTGGTTTTCGACCGTCCGCAAGGTTCCGACCGCGGATCCGCCGTCGCGAGAATATTGGAAGAATGGCGCCGAGGTGACGCTTCCGCTGCGTGGTGACGACTCGAAGATCATCATGGACGAAGCGGTCGAGTTCCTGGAGAAAGCCGTGCAGGCGAAGGAGCCCTTCTTTTGTGTGATCTGGTTCCACGCGCCGCATCTGCCGCTGGTGGCCACCCCCGAATACCGGCGGCTGTATGCCGAGCATTCGGAGAGCAAGCAGCATTACTGGGGCTCGATCTCGGCGCTGGATACGCAGGTGGGCCGGCTGCGCGCGAAGCTGCGGGAGTGGGGCGTCGCGCGGGATACGATGCTCTGGTACGCGAGCGACAACGGCCCGGAAGGCGACGCCGAGACGGTGGCGTTCCCTGGAACGGCGGGACCGCTGCGGGGCAGAAAAGCGAGCTTGTTTGAAGGCGGCGTCCGCGTTCCCGCGATCGTCGAGTGGCCCGCGCGATGGAAGGGGAAGCGGACGATCGGGGCGCCCTGCTCGACGTCCGACTACTTCCCGACGATTCTGGCCGCTCTGGGTCTGAAGGCTCCCGATGCCCGCCCGATCGATGGCGCGAGCCTGTTGCCGCTCCTGGAGGGCAAGGCCAGTCAGCGCGGCTCGGCGCTGGCGTTTGAGACGACGAAGATCACCCGGGGTTCGCCTCGACTCGCCTGGGTGGAGGATCGCTGGAAGCTGCTGACCAATCTCGATGCTTCCCAGGATCTGTTGTTCGATCTTCAAGCTGATCCTGGCGAGAAGCAGAACCTGGCGGCCAGCCATCCGGCGGAGGTGGCGCGGATGCGCCAAGCCTTGACGGTGTGGCGGGAGTCCTGCCGCCGGAGTGTGCGGGGCGAGGATTACCGGTGACAAGACGAGAGTGGATGCAGGCAGCGGGGGCAGCGGCCGTGGGCCGGCGGCCCAACGTGCTGATCCTGTTCTCGGACGACCAGCGCTTCGATACCATCGCGGTGCTGGGGAACCGCGAGATCCGCACGCCGAACCTCGATCGCCTGGTTGCGCGGGGCACGGCGTTCACGCAGGCCCACATCATGGGCGGCATTTCGCCCGCGGTCTGTGTCGCCAGCCGGGCCATGTTCTGGAGCGGCCAGTCGCTCTTCCGCGCCGATGAACGGTTGACGGCCGAGGTTACGGGTCGCGGCCGCAAGGGCCCGTTCACGCTGCTGCCCGAACTCTTTCGGCGCCACGGCTATACGACCTTCGGGACGGGGAAATGGCACAACCGCGCGCCGCTGTTCGCTCGGGCCTTTTCTTCCGGCGCGTCGATTCTGATGGGCGGCGGGTCCGATCATTGGAAGGTGCCCGAGCACGACTTTCGAGCGGATGGCGTTTATGCGGCCGCGCCGGACCGCATCGCGACGAAGCACTACTCCGAGCTGTTCGCCGATGCCGCCATCGGGTTCCTCGAACAACGCAAACTGGGCGCCGAGCCCTTTCTGCTTTCGGTCTGCTTCACGGCGCCGCACGATCCGCGGCAAGCGCCGCCGGAGGTGCGGGCGCTCTACCGGCCGGAGCAATTGCGCCTGCCGAAGAGCTTTCGCGTGGAGCACCCGTTCGACAACGGCGAACTGAAGATCCGCGATGAGATGTTGGCGCCGTTTCCGCGGACGCCGGCGGTGGTCCGCGAGCACATCGCCGACTACTACGCCATGATCACGCACATGGACGCGCAGATCGGCCGTATCCTCGAAGCGCTGGAGCGAACTGGCGAGGCGCGGGAGACGATCATCGTGTTCGGCGCCGACAACGGCCTCGCGGTAGGGCGCCATGGACTGCTCGGGAAGCAGAATTTGTATGACCACAGCGTGCGGGTGCCGTTGGTGTTGGCCGGGCCGGGCGTGGCGCGGGGGAAGCGAGTTTCCTCGCTATGTTACCTCCACGATGTCTACCCGACGCTCTGCCAGTTGACGGGCCTGCCGGTGCCGGAGACGGTGGAGAGCCGGAGCCTGCTGGGCGGCGCAAGGTACGAGTCGTTGTTCTTCGCATATCGGAACCTGCAACGCGGCGTCACGCAGGGGCGTTGGAAGCTGATCCGCTACTATGCCCCGGCCGCCGAACGGATGCAGCTTTTCGATCTGGCCAAAGACCCGGACGAGTTGCAGGACCTTTCGGTAGACCGGCGCTATGCCGGGAG
Source organism: Acidobacteria bacterium Ga0077553 (assembly GCA_001464575.1). GTDB lineage: Bacteria > Acidobacteriota > Terriglobia > Bryobacterales > Bryobacteraceae. The sequence continues at coordinate 33,051 of LNFE01000222.1, forward strand.
GATTGGCGAACTGCGAGAGGAGATGGGGCGATGGATGCAGCGGACGGAGGACCCTTTGCGATGACCAGACGAAGCCTGCTGCTGGCGCTGGCGGCGCCGCCGAAGATTGAGGAGGACATCGTCTTTGACGGTGACCTGCAGTTGGACATTGCCGCGCCGACGGGGCTCCGTTCGCCGGTGATTCTCGGGCTGCACGGTGGAGGATGGTCGATGGGTAGCCGCCGGTCGTTCCATCGGGTGATGCCGGGATTCGTGGACGCCGGCTACGCCGTCGCGACGATGCAGTACCGCCTCGCTCCGGGGGCGAAGTTTCCAGCTCAATTGGACGACGTGCGGAAGGCGATGGCCTTTCTGCGGAGTAACGCTGGCCGGTGGAATCTCGATCCCGAGCGGATGGTGCTGATGGGTGCTTCGGCCGGGGCGCAGATTGCGCTGCTCGCCGGCTTTTCCGATCCGAGTGTTCGAGCGGTGATCGACCTCTCCGGCCCGACCGATCTGCGCGATTGGCGAATGGGCGGCAATGCGGAGGAGAATCTTAAGAAGACTGCGGGAAAGAGCTCGGTGAACCTGATCGAGGAGTATCTTGGCGGGCCGCCGGTAACGGAAACGGCGATGCGCGCGGCTTCGCCCGTGCTGCAAGTGAAGCGAGGAGGGCCTCCGGTGTTCGTACTGCACTGGAAAGAGGATCAAGCCGTGGACGCCGAGCAGGCGCGTCGGCTGGTCGCCGAACTCGCCGCCAAGGGAGTTCCGCATGAGGTCCATTGGTTCGAAGGGCGTGGTCATGCCTTTGCCGGTAAGGGCGTTGAGGAGATTGTGCCGCGCTCGGTTGCGTTCCTGAAACGGCATTTGCGTTGACGGGGCTAGCCGGGCTCCGCTACTCTGAAAGGACTCTGTAGAGGCGCATAGGCCATGGCCGCTTGCTGATTTTCCCGCCACCGGGAGCAAGACGGACAGGGCGGTTTGCCGAAACTTGGTGCGCTGTTGGCAAGCGGCCGGGTTGGGGGACGCAGGCGAAAGCCGGTCCACTGTCACTTGAAGAGCCGGTGCAATGCCGGATGTCCTTTCGAGTGGAGTGCTAGAGAGGAAGGCCCTCCTTCTTCCTGCTCTCCCTCCCCACAACACAAACTTATGGATGTCTTTGAACTTACTCGCGCGCTTATCGATATCGAGTCGATCACCGGCAACGAAGCTCCGCATGTAGCCTATTTGGCCGAGTATCTGCGTCCGCTCGCCGCGCAGTACGGCGGAACGGTGGAGCTGATTGAGGTGGAACCGAACCGCTCAAACATCCTGGTGACGTTCGGCGAACCGCTCGTGACGCTGTCGACCCATACGGATACCGTGCCGCCTTTCTTCGCCTCGCGCGAGGACGACGAGTTCATCTGGGGCCGCGGGGCCTGCGATGTGAAAGGCATCATCGCGTCGATGATCAAGGCGGCGGAGTCGATGCTGGCCAAGGGCGTGCGCAACTTCGCACTGCTGTTCGTCGTGGGTGAAGAACGCAACTCGGCCGGCGCCTACTTCATGGCCAAGCAGCCGCGCGGATCGAAGTTCCTGATTAACGGCGAGCCGACCGAGTGCCAGTTGGCGCTGGGGTCGAAGGGTGCGCTGCGGTATGAGTTGCACGCCAGCGGGCGGATGGCGCATTCGGCGTATCCGGAGCTGGGCGATTCGGCGGTCTTGAAGTTACTGGACGCTTTGGAGCGGGTGCGGAAGATTGAACTGCCGACCCATCCGATTCTCGGGCCGTGCACTTTGAACATCGCGACGCTGGCCGGCGGTCGGGCGCCGAACGTGATTCCGGACGCGGCGAAGGCGGACCTGTTCTTTCGGCTGGTGGATGATCCGGCGCCGATTCGCGAGGCCGTTGCGGCGGCGTGTGATGGGTTGGTGGAAGCGCGCGAGATCCTCTGCATCCCGGCGGTGCACTTGCAGCCGGTGCCGGGAATCCCGACGACGGTGGTGGCTTACACGACGGACATCCCGGCCTTCGGCGGGCAGTGGGGCCAGCCGCTGTTGTTTGGTCCGGGCACAATTCATGTGGCGCATACGAGCGAGGAGCGGGTGCCGAAGAAAGAGTTGCTGGCGGCCGTGGAGCACTACGAAACGCTGGTGACGCAGTTACTCAAAGGATTGGAATAGATGATAGTCATGAAGTTCGGCGGCTCCTCGGTCGAGTCCGCCGTGGCGATTGCGAGAGTCGCCGAGATTGTCCGGTCGCGGTTGGCGGAGAAGCCGGTAGTCGTGGTTTCCGCGATGGGCAAGACGACGAACGCCTTGCTGGCGGCCGCCGAGCTGGCTGCCGACGGGCAGCGTGACGCGGCGCAGGCGGCGCTCGATACGCTGGAGCAGTTTACGTTGCGTGAGGCAGACGCTTCGCTGCAAGGCTTCATTGCGCTGCACTTCCAGGAGCTGGGCGCGTTTCTCGATGAGTTGACGCAGATTGGCGATTTCCCGGACCAGTATGTCGACCTGATTTCGAGCTACGGCGAGCGGTTGTCGTCAAAGATCGTGGCGGTGGCGTTTGAGAAACTCGGGATGCCGAGTGTGCATGTGGACGCGCGGGAGGTGCTGATAACCGACCGGCGGCACACGCAGGCGGCGCCGTTGTATCCGCGGACGTACGCCAAGTGCGCGAGCATTCTGGCACCACTGGCGGAGTTGGGCAAGGTCGTCGTGCTGGGCGGATTCATCGGGTCGACGCAGGATGGCTTTACGACCACGCTCGGCCGCGGCGGCAGCGATTTTTCGGCTTCGATTTTTGGGGCGGGGATTGGCGCGAGTGAGATCCAGATCTGGACCGATGTCGACGGCATGTTGACGTGCGATCCGCGGATCCTGCCGGGCGGGCATCGGGTGAAGCTGATCAGCTTTGCCGAGGCGGCGGAGCTGGCTTACTTTGGCGCGAAGGTGCTGCATCCGGCGACGGTGGTGCCGGCCGTCGAGAAGAACATTCCGGTGCGAATTCTGAACTCCCGGAATCCGGCTTCGCCGGGGACGCGGATTGTGGCGGAGACGGTGCCTTCGGCGAATGTCGTGAAGTCGATTGCCTGCAAGCGGGGCATTACGCTCGTGAACATCCAGAGCCTGCGGATGTTGATGGCGCACGGGTTTCTGCACAAGATCTTTGAGACGTTCAACCGCTTTGAGACTCCGGTGGACATGGTTTCGACGTCGGAAGTTTCGGTGTCGCTGACCATCGACATGACCGAGAACCTGGAGGCGATTGTCGCCGAGCTGTCGAAGTTCGCCGAGGTGACCGTGGAGCGGGAACTCTCGATCATCTGCCTGGTGGGTGAAGGGATCAAGAAGACTCCGGGGGTGGCGGCGGCGGCTTTCGGCGCGGTGCGGACGACGAACCTGCATATGATCAGCCAGGGGGCGTCGCTGCTGAACTTGAGTATGGTGGTGGAGGACCGGGAGCTGCCGGCGGCGGTGGCCGCGCTGCACGCCGAGTTCTTCGCAACGCTGGACGAGAGGGTGTTCGAATGAAGCTGGCACTGATTGGCTACGGCAAGATGGGCAAGATGCTCGAGGCGCTGGCGCCGGAGTACGGGCTGAGCGTCGGGTTGATTCTGGACGAGCACAACAACGCGAACTTCGAGGGGCTGACGGCGGAGAACTTTGCCGGGATCGACGTCGCCATTGAGTTCTCGATTCCGACGGCGACGGTGCGGAATGTGGAGGCGCTGACAGCGCTGCGGGTTCCGGTGGTGATTGGGACCACGGGTTGGCTCGGCGAGATGGACCGGGTGCGGGCGGCGAGTGAGCGGCATGGCAGCCCGGTGGTGTGGTCGCCGAACTACTCGGTGGGCGTGAACGTGTTCTTCAAGCTGATTCATGAGGCGGCACGTCTGTTGAAAGAGCAACCGGAGTATGGGGCGTATGCGTGGGAGATCCACCACGATGAGAAGAAGGACGCGCCATCGGGGACGCTGCTGAAGCTGGTGGACGAGATGAAGACGGCTGGTTACGAGCGGACGATTGACGTGAGTTCGAACAGGGCGGGGCGCGTGCCGGGGACGCACGAAATTGGCTTTGACTCGGCGGCGGACACGATCACGTTGCGGCATACGGCGCGGAGCCGGGAAGGGTTTGCCCGCGGCGCGCTGCAGGCGGCCAAGTGGGTGGTGGGCAAGCAGGGCTTTTACGAATTTTCCGAGATATTGTTTGGAGCGAGGTAAGGAACCATGTTTACGGGTTGCGGGACCGCGTTAGTAACTCCTTTCCGGCAGGACTTGTCGCTGGACGAGGCGACGCTGCGGGCGTTGGTGCAGCGGCAGATCAGCGAGGGTATCGACTTCCTGGTGCCATGCGGGACGACGGGCGAATCGCCGACGTTGACGCACGCCGAGCATCTGCGGGTGGTGGAGATTACGCTCGAAGAGGCTAAGGGCAAGGTGCCGGTGGTGGCCGGGGCGGGTGGATACAATACGGCCGAGGTGGTGGCGCTCGCCAAGGAGTTGTCGGCGATGGGGGTGGACGGGCTGCTGTCGGTGACGCCTTACTACAACAAGCCGACGCAGGAGGGCCTGTATCAGCACTACGCCGCGATTGCGGCGGCGGTGAAGACGCCGATCGTGGTCTATAGCGTGGCGGGGCGGACGGGCGTGAACGTGGAGCCGACGACGCTGAAGCGGCTGGCGGCTATTGACAACATCGTGGCGGTGAAAGAGGCGTCGGGGAACATTAGCCAGATGGCGCGGGTGATCCACGAAGTGCCGGAGAGCTTCCATGTGCTGAGCGGGGACGACTCGATTACGATTCCGCTGACGGCGCTGGGCGGGAAGGGCATCATCTCGGTCGTCTCGAACCAGATTCCGCGAGAGATGACGCTGTTGGCGCTGAAGGCGCGGCTGGGCGAGTACGACGTGGCGCGGATTCTGCAGCGGCGGTGGCTGCCGCTGATGGAAGTGAATTTTGTGGAGTCGAATCCGATTCCGGTGAAGTATCTGATGGCGAAGATGGGGCTGCTTGAGCCGGTGTGGCGGCTGCCGATGTGCCCGCCCTCGGCGGCGGCGATGGCGAAGTTGGACGCAGTATGGGAGGCATTGATTGCAGGCAAGGATTGAAGAGGCGTTTGACAACAAGCCGGCGGGCGGCTACACCGAAGAGCATTGGAAGCTGTTCGCTGAGTTCAAGGCCGCGCTGAACGCGGGGACGATTCGCAGCGCATCGCCGGACCCGGCGGAGAAGACCGGGTGGCGGGTGAATGCGTGGGTGAAGAAGGGGATCCTGCTGGGTTTCCGGCTGGGCGCGATTGTCGACATGTCGGTGGACCCGCAGCGGCAGCCGTTCATGGACAAGGCGACGTATCCGGTGCGGCAGTTTCCGGCCGATGCGGGGATCCGGATTGTGCCGGGCGGGTCGAGTGTGCGGGACGGCTGCTATATCGGCAAGTCGGTGACCTGTATGCCGCCGATGTACATTAACGTGGGCGCTTATGTGGGCGACGGCACGATGGTAGATTCGCATGCGTTGGTGGGATCTTGCGCGCAGATAGGCGCGCGGGTGCATTTGTCGGCCGCGGTGCAGATTGGCGGGGTGCTGGAGCCGGTGGGTGCGCTGCCGGTGATTATTGAGGACGACGTGCTGTGCGGCGGCAACTGCGGCGTGTATGAAGGGACGGTGGTGAAGACGCGGGCGGTGCTGGGGACGGGTACGATCCTGAACCGGTCGACGCCGGTATATGACCTGGTGAACGGGACGGTGATCAAGGCGACCGATGAGGAGCCGCTGGTGATTCCGGAGGGCGCCGTGGTGGTGGCTGGTTCGCGGGCGGTGACGAGTGGTCCGGGCAAGGAGTGGGGGATCTCGATTTACACTCCGGTGATCATCAAGTACCGGGATGCGAAGACGGACGCCAAGATTCAGCTCGAAGACCTGCTGCGGTAGGCACACTTCGGGCGAACCGGGCTGGTTGTGCTGGTTGTCAAAGAGCGGAATACGGTTCGGAGTCGGCGGGGTTCTACGATTCGAAGCCAAGTCAGCGGCGGTCCGTGTAGGCCGGGGCGCTTTCCGGACGGTTGGGCGCGAATTGCGATTCGAAGCCGGACTCGAAGGAGGATGTTTGGCCTGCGGCCGCGGCCTTGGGCTTTTGGTTGGGTACCGCTATTCCGACGGCCGGTGCTGGCGCCGGGCGCCGCTGGACGGCTTCCTGAACGGCCTTGAGGCACTGGCGATAGGTCCGTTCGGCTGCGGTCACATAGCGTTGGACGATGGTCATCGTTCTTTGGTGATCGGCGTCGAAGAGGGCGTTACTGAGTAGGCCACCGGTGGATTGGTCGGTTTCGATGGCGCCGCCGCGGCTGAAGTTATGGTCGGTGCAGTCCATCATGTTTTCGAAGGTTTTGGATTCGACGCTGCGGGCACGGTTGAGCCGCCAGAGGGCTTCGACCAATTGGTCGACGAGCATGGTTTCCCCTTCGGTCTTCGGGTCGAAGGCGACGTGAGTTCGGATTTGCAGTTCGTCGAATTCTTCCTGCGTTTCGCCGCGAATGATGAGACTGGAGGAACAGAGCCCATGGGCCAGACGATTCCTGCTGGAGGTGGCTTTCCCGGCTTCGGTCCGGGGGCCGGTGGACTTGCGAGCGTTTTGGCGGTTGATTTCGCGCTGTTTGGCGGCAGCGGCGGCAGCGAGCTTCTGCTCGACTTCCTCTTTGTCCAACTTCTCCATTTCGAGGTCTAAGGCACGGAGGGCATTTTCGAGGTACGGATTTGCGGGCTGATTTTGGGACGAGGTCATGACGAATGCTCCTGTAGGGTGAAAATCAAAAGCCCCGCTGGCCATTTGCGGCGCAGGGGGCTCTTCTCGATTTCACGATATCGTGCGTGTCAAGGGGTTTTGGGGCTTTGGGGGCAGTCGGTTTTGCAAACAAAGGAAATGTTCTTTGGGACGGTCTGTTACCGGCGGTGTGCCGGGCCTCGATGGCCCGGCGCGCCGCGGCCCGGGGGATGTGCGTGTACGGTTTCCTCGAACGCTTGGTTGATTCCGTGATTAGCGTAGGCCTGCATGCCTGCTACTATTCAAAATGGTGTCCACGGCTTCAGGTTATATTTACACTCGGGTTCATGCAGCTTGCCGTTTTTCCCGCGGTGCCTCTCTTATTCCCTGCTTGCAATCGAGGCAACCCAACGACGTGTGTTTCTCCGAAAGGTGTCCCGGGGGAGCACTCTCGGATATCATTCGGTGACGGAAAGCTCACTGCCTCGATTTTGAGCGTGCAGACTCAATGCCTTCCGGTTTTCCACCCGGCGGAGACCGTCAAGGAAAAGAGAACCGAGTCTTATACTGACTTCGAAATTGCGGTGACGCTAAAGGTGGAAAGTGTGGTAACGGACCTTACCTGGTTGCGCGCCATGCAATCCAATCCGTTTCGACAGGTTAAGGACAGCATCCGCCTTGAGGCTATTGCGGAAACCGGCGTGGTGGTTGCGACTGGTACGGCCCTCTGTACTCCTATACTTGGGGGCGCGGAGGGCAGTAAAGTATCAACGGAACGATCTAAAGCTTGACTCCTGTAAAGACGGAGCTCATCAGCGAAGTGCGTGCTAACTGGACGTACTCTGGGAATTAGCGCTTCGGTCATTATTTGTCATGTTTCGACCGGATCCTATTTTTGCGCGTCTGCCCGAGATCCGCCAGCAATCTCCGTTTCCCTCTGGATTGGTCGCCGATTGATACGCTAAGGGCAAGAGGTGATATGAGTGATCTTCGGTTTTCACAGCGTCATGGCTACTCCCCGGTGCGGCAGTCCCTCCAGTACGAATCAATGGATCGGCCGCTACGTAATAGACTTTGGAATATCGTATATCATCAGGCAATTGATTTCCGATTCGGGCAAGAAAACGCTAGCACACCCTATGTGAAACACTGGTGGTGCGCATTTTTGAAAGCAACGGCTGACACGGTGCCGAGAACGCCCACGAAAGCAATGCAGAGCCTAAAAGAGTATTTTTTCGAAACCGATCGGTTTCGACCCTATGATGTATTGGAACATGTTGATGGTTGGTTCCATTCGACCAGGACTGGACACGCGCAGGGAGGCTTATAGACGTAAAGTCAACACGGTATTGCAAATGTTCCGCCTCAACTGAAACCGGAGGAAACGATTAAAGCCGAAAGGAAAGTGGTCGAAGAGGTCTTTGGAGCGAGACCTTGAAGAAAGAAAGACG
>LNFE01000223.1 GCA_001464575.1 Acidobacteria bacterium Ga0077553
TTCCGCAGCGGGCGGTGCAGTGGAGTTGGGCGGGGGTGGGCGGGGTGGCGTGGTTGGTGACGTTCGGCTCGATTGTGGCGTATAGCGCGTATATCTATGCGCTGGAGACGCTGCCGATTTCGCTCGTCTCGGTCTATACGTACATCAACCCGGTGGTGGCGGTTTCGTTGGGGAAGCTGTTTTATGACGAGCCGTTTGGGGTAAAGGAGTTGGCGGCGATGCTGGTAATTTTCTTGGGGGTGGGGATTGTGAAGCGGTTTAGCCACCCTAAACCTAAGACAAGCTAGTGGGGGAGGGGCGGTAGCGTTCGAGGGCGAAACGCTGGAGGAGGGCCTCGAGATCGATCGACTTCACTTGGGCCGTTTTACAACGCGTGATGGAGCGAGAAGGCAGCAAGTAAATAGCGGACCAAGGCGCCCAGAGCGAAAGCCGCTGATAGGGAGGCTCCCAGCCCCAGCCATCGAGCTTAGACCACGGGATGATGGCGATCCCGCCGATGATCCCCTCATTGTGGATTGAGAAGCGCGCCGTCAAAGGCCAGACGCTCGCTATCGCAAGGTAGAAGCAGACGACGAGCACCGCGGCTTGCAGGGGAGTTCCCCGCAGATAGTCCGTGGCGGAAACAAGCGCAAGGAAGACCATGATCCATGCAGACCAGGAGTTACTCGGGGGTATCGTTAGAAGCGCGGGTCCGAAGGAACGTTGGCGCAACCAAGTAGCTAGCCACAGGAAGATTGCGAGTGCGATAGCAATGGATGGCAGAATAACCTGTCCTGAGATCGCGTTATCCATGGGCAGTGTCGACTCACCGTAGCATACCGTCAGCCGTCTTTCTTGAACACCTTTGCGGCAAGAATTCCGCCCAGGGACGGCAGAATCGTGGTGACGCCGAAGAGCACGGCGATCACCAGCAGGATCAGCAACGCGAAGCTCGTCGGCTGCTTCATCACCTCAACGGCCTGTTCGACGCCGGGGTCGTTGCCGCCGGTCTGGCGCATTTGCTCGGACCAAGCCGTAATCAGGTCTCCGTTCGACGAGATGGCAACCATGGCCATCGTCAGGACCAGCAGCGTCAGGACGAAAGCAAAAATACCGGTAATCCAGCCAATGCGGGCGCCGCTCTTGATCGTCATCACCTGACCGGTCCACCGGCGATAGAACACCACCGAAAGGAAACCACCGGCCACGAGGATAACCACGCGCCACAAGAGAGCCGCGGCAAAGGGCAGCGGCACGGTGGAGAAGAAAAAGATCAACGACGCCGTAAACAGCGCAGCGCGGATGGCCTTACCGTTATGAAAATCGATCGGTAGCGGCCCCTCCACAAGAGGGGGTGGCGGAGGGGCGGCGGAGACGGCCACAGGCGCCAATTCCGGCTCGATCTCTTCAAACTGCGGCTTGCCGCATTTATGGCAAAACCGCGCATCGATCGGCAACTGCGCGCCGCAACTACAAAATTCTGGCACTGCTTTAGTTTCCGCCACATCCGATAGATGCCGCAAGCGGCATGATACGGTGTAGTTCATGTCCCAAATGAGCATCATGGTCATTTCGAATCCGGCCGCCCCCTACTTGCGCTGGCTGGATCAACTGCCCGCCGGCACGGAAGTGGTGATCGGCAATACGCCGGAAGCGTTTGCCTCCCTCGGCGATCGCGCCGACGTCGTCCTCTACTGTATGAACGCGGGCGTGAAGCTCGAAGCGCTTTGGCACCTCGCGCCCAACGCGCGGTGGCTGCATTCGATGTCGGCCGGCCTGGAGTCCACGCTGTTCCCAGCTCTCGTCGAAAGCCCGATTCCGATGACGAATGCGCGCGGCGTGTTCAAGGAGTCACTGGGCGAGTTCGGCATTGCGTCGATCCTGTTCTTCGCGAAGGACCTGCGGCGGATGCTCAAGAACCAGGCAGCTGCCAAGTGGGAACAGTTCGACGTCGAAATGATCACGGGCAAGACGCTGGGCGTACTGGGTTACGGCGAGATTGGCCGGGCGACAGCAGTGCGGGCGAAGGCTTTGGGCTTAGAGATCCACGCGATTCGCCGGCGGCCGGAACTGTCAGGGAACGACCCGATCGTCTCGAAGAGCTTTGCGATTGCTGACCGGGCCGAGATGCTCGCGGGCTGCGACTATGTGCTTCTGGCGGCGCCGCTGACGGAAGAGACGCGTGGCTTGATTGGCGCGGCCGAGTTGGCGGCCATGAAGCCGTCGGCGGTGTTGATCAACCTGGGCCGCGGGCCGGTGGTGGATGAGGCGGCGCTGATCGCCGCGCTCTCGTCGGGCCAGATTCGCGGCGCGGCGCTGGACGTGTTCGACGTGGAACCATTGCCCGAAGGCCATCCGTTCTGGACGATGGAGAACGTGCTGATCTCGCCGCACTGCGCCGACCATACGGCGACGTGGACGGACGAAGCCATGCAGTTCTTCGTCGAGAACTTTTTCCGCTTCGCCAAAGACGAGCCGCTCGAAAACCTCGTCAACAAAAAGCTCGGTTACTGAGTCATCCCGCGTATGGCGTTTCCCCGCGCCCAAGCATCGCGACGAATTCCGCGATGCGGCGGGCGCGGGTTTCCGCACGTTTCACGGTTTGGAGCCGGAAGAGAATCGAGTAGCGATTCTGGTTTTTGAGGCCGGCGTAGTGGGCAGCGGCCGCCGGGTTTTCGGCGAGCGCGGCGGCGAGATCCGGCGGGGTTTCCGCGGTTCTCGGCGAATCGTAGGCGGCGTCCCACCGGCCGTCGGCCTGGGCGCGCTCCACTTCGGCGAGGCCGGGCGGCTGCATGCGGCCCTCGGCGATGAGCTTGGCGACCTTCTCGCGGTTGATTTTCGACCAGATGCTGCGGCGGCCGCGCGGCGTGAAGCGCTGGCGGTAGGTGGTGGCCGACTCGCTCTTCACCTGCGCGTCGATCCATCCCCAGCAGAGGGCGGCGTCGACGGCTTCCGGATAGGTGACGCTGGGGATGCCGGACCCCTTTTTTGCGAAACGAAGCCAAATGCCAGGCGAGGCCCGATGGTTCTCTTCGAGCCAAAGCAACAGCTCCTGCTGGGAGGCAAAGCTTAGGATTTGCGGTTCTTCCATTTTTCGAGTTCGACGGCGATAAAGATGATCAGGCTGAGCCCGAGGCAGACTCCGAGCTCTTCGGCGGTGAGGGCGGTGGTGGAGAAGAACGTCTGCAGGAAGGGGACGTAGATCAGCGCGATCTGCAAAACGAAGGTGAGCGCGACGGCGGCGACCATGTAAGGGTTCGAGAAGAAGCCGATGGTGAACAGGGACTGGTCCTCCGACCGGATGGCCATGACGTGGGCCATCTGCGTGAAGGTGAGCGTGCTGAAGAGAATGGTCTGCCAGTGGGGGTTGCCTTGGCTCCAATAGTAGTAGCCGACGCCGAGGCACAGCAGGCCCATCAGCAGGCCAACCCAGGCGACGTGCGCGCCGAGGCCGCGGGCGAAGACGCTTTCTGAAGGTGGATGGGGCGGCTTCTGCATCACGTTACGTTCGGCGGGTTCGACGCCGAGGGCGAGAGCCGGCAGGCCGTCGGTGACGAGGTTGAGCCAGAGGATTTGGAGCGGGAGCAGCGGCAGCGGCATGCCGGCGAAGGGCGCCGCCACCATCAGGCAGATCTCGCCGGCGTTGGTGGCGAGGATGTACTTGATGAACTTGCGAACGTTGTCGTAGATGATACGGCCCTCTTCGACGGCAGCGACGATGCTGGCGAAGTTGTCATCGAGCAGGACCATGTCGGCGGCTTCCTTGGCGACGTCGGTGCCGGTGATGCCCATAGCGATGCCGATGTCGGCCTTCTTGAGGGCGGGAGCGTCGTTGACGCCATCGCCGGTCATGGCGGCGATGTGGCCTAAGCCTTGCAGGGCATCAACGATCTTAAGCTTGTGTTCGGGGGAGACGCGGGCGTAGACGGTGGTGCCGCCGGCGCGTTGCTTGAGCTCGTCGAGGGACATGCGTTCGAGTTCGGGGCCCTTGATGACGCTGCCGTCACCGGCCAGGCCGAGTTGGCCGGCAATATAGACGGCGGTGAGCGGATGGTCACCGGTGATCATGACGCCTTTGATGCCGGCGGACTGGCACTTGGCGACGGCGTCGGCGGCCTCTTTGCGGGGCGGGTCGATGATGCCGGTCATGCCGATGAAGGTGAGGTCGGCTTCGACAGCTTCGGCGCCGGGGGCCAGCGTCCGGAAGGCAACGCCGAGGACGCGCATGCCTTGGCTGGCCATCGCCTCGTTCGCCTTTTCGAAGTTGGCGAGGGCGGCGGCATCGAGCGGCGCGGCGTCGCCGTAGGCCCAGAAGTGCGTTGAAAGTTTCAGCAGGCCGTCGACGGAGCCCTTGGTGAAGGCGATGCGCGGGACCGACTGAAGGGCGGGAGGGAGCATGGGGGCATCGCCGGTGCGGTCGTGGACGGTGGTCATGCGCTTGCGGCCGGAGTCGAAGGGGATTTCGCCGACGCGGGGGAGAACGGGTTCAACCTTGGCGCGATCGAGATCGACTTTGGCGGCGGCGACGGCGAGTGCCGTCTCCGTGGGGTCGCCTAGGACTTCGCCATTGGGTTGGAGGACGGCATCGTTGCAGAGCGCGCCACCGAGGAGGAGGAAGTGGGAGTCGGCCGGATGAAGGCTTGCGACCGTCATGCGGTTTTCGGTGAGGGTGCCGGTTTTGTCCGAGCAGATGACCGTAATGGACCCGAGGCTTTCGACGGCGGAGAGGCGGCGGACGAGGACCTTGCGCTTCAGCATGCGCTGGGCGCCGAGGGTGAGCGCGATGGTGACGACAGCGGGCAGGCCTTCCGGGATGGCGGCCACGCCGATGCTCACGGCGGTGAGGAACATGAGCTTCAGCTCTTCGCCGCGGAGGAGGCCTTGGACGAAAATGGCAGAGACGATCGCAAGAGCGATGGCGGCGAGCCGTTTGCCGAGAACGTCGAGGCGCTTCTGGAGCGGCGTCTGCTCCTGCTCGACGGCCTGGAGGAGCGTGGCGATGCGGCCGAGCTCGGTCTTCATGCCGGTGCCGGTGACGACGGCGGTGCCGCGGCCGGCGGAGACGAACGTGCCGCGGTAGACCATGTTGCGGCGGTCGCCGAGAGAGAGTTCGGGGGTGTCGATGGGTTCAGTGACTTTGCGGATGGGCTCGGATTCGCCGGTGAGGGCGGCTTCCTGAACTTGGAGGTGGACCGATTCGAGCAGGCGGCAATCGGCGGGGATGAAGTTGCCGGCTTCGAGGAAGAGGACGTCGCCGGGGACGAGATCAGACGAGGAGATCTCGCTGGTTTGGCCATCGCGGCGGACACGGGCGTGGGGGATGGCCATCTTTTTGAGAGCGGCCATGGCCTGTTCGGCGCGGTACTCCTGACTGAAGCCGAGCAGGCCGTTGAGCAGCACGATGACACCGATGGCGATGGCGTCCTTGAAGTCGCCGAGGGCGGCTGAGATGATGGCGGCGACGATGAGCGTCAGCACCATGAAAGCGGTGAACTGTTCGAATAAGATCTTCCAGGGGCTGCGGACGCCCTTGACGGTAAGGTCGTTCGGACCATGTTCAGAAAGGCGTCGTTGTACTTCGGCGGCCGGAAGGCCGTCCTGCGATGCGGCTAACTGGGCAAGCACATCGGACTCGGACAGGCGATACCATTCCATAGCACCATGATAGGAGGTATTTCTGACTATGAAGGCGAAAGAGATTATGACTCAGCCGGTCCGCGTCGTCCCGGAAGACTGTTCGCTTGAGGCAGCCGCACTCCTGATGCTCGAAAACGGGATGGGCTGTTTGCATTCTGACGGAGTCTGACTTCGCGGGGCAGGAGAAAGGCATTCCGTTCTCGCTCTATAAGTTTCCGCAGGTATTTGGTGAGTGGATGCCGCAAGAGGGCGTCGAAAAAATGTTTGCAGCGGCGCGGACGCGGAAGGTGAGCGAGTTTATGCACCGCAAGGTGGTGACGATTGACGTGGAGGACTCGGTGGAGGCCGCGATCACGGCGATGCAGCGGACGGGGTATCATCGCATTCCGGTGGTGGCGGACGGGACGCCGGTGGGGATGATCACGCGGCACGACTTGCTGCGCCTGATGGTAGGGCGGCTGCACTAAAATAGAGGGAATGCCCCTTGCTCCATGTGCGGAATAGCCGGCTACACGCACCGTAGCCGCGCGGCCACCCCGGGCCGCATTGAAGCCGCTACCCAATCGCTGCACCATCGCGGGCCCGACCAGTGGGGAGTACACGTGTCGCCGGAGGTGTCGCTCGGGGCGGTGCGGCTGCGGATTATCGACTTAGCCGGGGGCGAACAGCCGATCTATAGCGCGGACCGGGACACCGTGATCGTCTTCAACGGCGAGATTTATAATTACCGGGAGTTACGCGAGGAGTTGATTGGGCTAGGCCACCAATTCCAGACGCACTCCGATACCGAGGTGGTGCTGCAGGGGTTTCTCACGTGGGATACCGGCGTGTTTTCGCGGCTGCGCGGCATGTTCGGCGTGGCGCTGTGGACGGAGTCGCGCCGGAGGCTGGTGTTGGCGCGGGACCGCATGGGCATCAAGCCGCTGTATCTCTGCCGGCATCAGGGCGAGCTGTATTTTGGATCGGAGCTGAAGGCCATTCTGGCGCATCCGGAGATTCCGCGGCGAATCTCGCGGCCCGGGCTGAACGCGTTTCTGCAGTGCAACTACATTCCGAAGCCGTACACAATGCTCGAAGGCATTGAGAAGCTGGCGCCGGGGCACTTTCTGGAATGGCAGAACGGCCGGGAGCAGGTAGAGCCTTACTGGCAGCTTTGGTTCTCACCGATCCCGAAGATGAGTTTGGAGTCGGCCAAGGAGCAGCTCGACGGGCACCTGCGCGACGCCGTGAGGGAGCATTTGATTGCCGATGTGCCGTTGGGGATCTGGGCCTCAGGGGGCGTGGACTCGACGGCCGTGCTGCACTATGCGGCCGAGGTGGCGTCGGGACGGTTAAAGACGTTTTCGGTGTCGTTTGCGGGTCGGAACTTTGATGAGAGCCCGTGGTTTCGCGAGGTGGCGCAACGGTACGGCACCGATCATCATGAGTTCGACTGCAACCCGTCGCACGACCTGGCCGATGCCGTGAGCCAGTTCGCCTATTACTCCGATGAGCCGTCGGCCGACGCTGGGGCGTTGCCGGTTTGGTACCTCTCGAAGATGACGCGGGAGCATGTGACGGTGGCGCTGTCCGGCGAGGGCGCCGATGAGCTGTTCGGCGGGTACTACACGTATCTGGCGGATGACTATGCGCAGCGAATCCGGCGGCTGCCGGGTAAGGCCCTGGGGCTCAGTTTAGCCAAAGCGCTGCTGCCGGTTTCGGACGACAAGATCAGCTTCGAGTACAAAGTGAAGCGGTTCCTGACGGGGGCGCAGCTCGACCCGCTGTCGGCGCACCTGTATTGGAACGGGACGTTCACGGCGGCGGAGCGGAAGGAGCTGGTGGCGAGCAAGTGGTTCGCGCCGATGCACCCGCCGGAGCCCTATTCGGACTTTCTGGAGCTGGACCAGAACTGGTATCTGCCCGACGATATCTTGTACAAGTGCGACCGGATGTCGATGGCGCATTCGCTGGAGGTGCGGCCTCCGTTTCTCGATCACCGGGTGGTTGAGTTCGCGGCGCGGTTGCCGCGGTCGTTAAAGGTGAACGGGAGCCAATTGAAGTACGTGCTGCGGCAGCTGCTGCGGGGCAAGGTGCCGGATAGCGTACTGGACCGGAAGAAGGAAGGCTTCGATATTCCGGCGCATGACTGGTTCCGGACGGCGCTGCGGCCACTGCTCGAAGAGACGCTGCGGACGCCGAATCCGCTGTTCCGGCCAGGGGCCGTCGAGCGAGTGCTGGACGACCATCTGGCGCGGCGCGGGAACTATGGCTATCACCTGTGGGGCCTGCTGACTTTATTTTTGTGGATCAAACGATGGAACGTAGATACCAACTGATCGTCGTCCTGGTTGCCGCGATCATTTACCTGGGTTGCATTGTGAGCCCGCCCGGGCTGATGGACGACGTCGACGCAGTGCAGGCGCAGATTGCCGCGAACATGCTGACGAGCGGCGACTGGGTGACGGCGCGGCTGAACGGCGTCGCGTATCTCGAGAAGTCGCCGCTGATCTATTGGTCCATGGCGGCGAGCTACGCCGTGTTCGGGATTCACGACTGGGCAGCACGGATTCCGCTGGCGCTGAGCGTGATTGCGCTGTGCTGGCTAACGGCGCGGATTGCGCGATGGGCGTTTGATGAGTTGACCGGGCTGTACGCCGGGCTGATTCTGGCGACTTCGATTGGGCTGTGGCTGTTCACGCGGATCCAGATTCCGGATGCGATGTTGACCGGGACGATCGCGCTGGCGCTGTGGGCGTTTCTGCGGGCGATGGAGGGCGAGCGGCGGTGGGCCTATGTGCTGTGGGCGGCCATGGCGACGGGTCTGCTGCTGAAGGGCCTGATTGCGATGGTGTTCCCGGTGGCGGCGATGGTGCTTTGGCTGACGCTGACGCGGAGCTGGGCGGAGTGGCGGCGGCTATCGCCGTTGGCCGGGGTGGGGATTGTCGTGTTGATCGCGGCGCCGTGGCACGTGGCGGCCGCAGTGGCGAATCCGCCGCTATTCGACTTCACGATGCATAGCGGGCCGGGCGAATACCACGGCTTCTTCTGGTTCTACTTCTTCAACGAACACGTGTTCCGGTTTCTGAACATGCGGTGGCCGCGGGATTACAACACGGTGCCGCGGGCGCTGTTCTGGGCGTTCCATTTGCTGTGGCTATTTCCATGGTCCGCGTTCTTTCCGGGTCTCGTGAAGCTGAGCTTCCGCGGAGAGGACCGGGCGCACCGAACGCGGCTGCTGGCGCTGTGCTTCACGGTTTTTTTGCTGACTTTTTTCACGTTTTCAACGACGCAGGAGTATTACTCCATGCCGTGCTATCCGGCCTTGGCGCTGCTGCTGGCCAACGTGTTGCGGATGGAGACGGGCTTGGTGACGGTAGGCCGGCGGGTGTTGGCCGGGGTGGCGGCGGCGGCGTTCGCGGCCATTGTGGCGATTCTCGCGCGGGTGCAGGGGTTGCCCACGCCGGGCGATATCTCAAACGCGCTGGTGCTGCAGGCGACGGACGCCTATACGCTGTCGCTGGGGCACATGGGCGATTTGACGGTGGAAGCGTTTGCCTATCTGCGGCTGCCGCTGGTGATGGCCGGGGTGGCGTTTCTGATCGGCGCGGTGGGGGCGACGCTGCTGCGCGGGGTCCGGCTGGCGCTGGCGCTGGCCGTGATGATGATGCTGTTCTTCCACGCGGCGCGAGTAGCGTTGATCACGTTTGACCCGTACCTGGGATCGCGGGCATTGGCGGAGGCGTACAAGGCGGCGCCGCCGGGGCAGTTGATTGTCGACAACCAGTACTACACCTTCTCTTCTGTGTTTTTTTACGGAACGAACCCAAAAGCGCTGCTGCTGAATGGGCGGGTGAATAACTTAGAGTACGGGTCGTACGCACCCGGGGCGCCGCAGGTGTTTATCGACAACGAGCGGTTCGCGGAACTGTGGAAGTCGCCGGCGCGGCATTACCTGGTGATTGAGGGGCCGGCGATCAAGAACGTGCAGAAGTGGGTGGGCAAGCCGCGGATGTATCTCGTCAAGGAAAGCGGCGGCAAAATGCTATATAGCAATCAATTTGTGCGGTAGACTGCTGGCATGACGTGGTCGCTTCCGCTTGGTTCGATCGCCGGCATCCGGCTGCAGGTTCATTTCACCTTTCTGGCGCTCTTGGCATGGATGACGGTGAGCGGGTGGTTAAAGGGGGACCTTTCCGGGGTACCGTTCTTCCTTGGCCTTTTCTTATGCGTGCTGTTGCATGAGTTGGGCCATGCGTTGATGGCGAAGCACTACGGCATTCTGACGAAGGACATTACGCTGCTGCCGATTGGCGGCGTGGCGCGGTTGGAGCGCATGCCGGAGGATCCGCGGCAGGAGTTGTGGGTGGCGCTGGCGGGGCCGGCGGTAAACGTAGTGATTGCCGCGATTCTTTACGGGATCGTGGGTGGCTTTACCCCCCGAGAGGAGATGATCGGCTCCGGGCCGCTGCTCGACCGACTGCTTCTGGCGAACATCACGCTGGTCGTGTTTAACCTGCTGCCCGCGTTTCCGATGGACGGCGGGCGGGTGCTGCGGGCGCTGTTGGCGACCCGGATGGAGTACACAAAAGCCACGCAGACCGCAGCTACCATCGGCCAGGTGATGGCGGTGTTGTTTGGTTTCGTTGGCTTCTTCACCAATCCGTTTTTGATCTTTATCGCTTTGTTTGTCTGGATCGGCGCGGGGCAGGAAGCGAGCATGGTGCAGATGAAGTCGGCGCTGGGCGGGATTCCGGTGCGGGCGGCGATGTTGACGGATTTTCAGGTGATCGGGGTGAACGATAGCCTGGACCGGGCAGTGGGGCTGATTCTGGCGGGTTCGCAGATGGATTTTCCCGTGTTGGACGGAGCGTCCGTGGTGGGGGTGTTGACACGGGACGACCTGCTGCAGGCGCTGGCCCGGAAAGAAGAGCGGGGCGTCCGCGACGTGATGCGGACCGATATCCAGCCAGCCGAGGCCGGGGAGATGCTCGAGGGCGCGCTGCAACGATTGCAGCAGTGCGCGTGCCGGACGATGCCCGTGATGCAGGGCGGGCGGTTGGTGGGTCTGCTGACCATGGACAACGTCGGGGAGTTTTTGACGATTCAGGCCGCGGTGGGCAAGCGCGCTCTGCGGACCCTGCCGGTGTTGCTGCTAATGGGACTGATGGCGTGTGGCGGCGGGAAGCAGGCGGCGGCGCCGGACCAGGCTTTGGCCTACGCGGACGCACGAAGCTGCGCGCCGTGCCATCCACAGCAGGCGAAGCCGTATGCGTTGACGGGAATGGGCCGGTCGTTTAAGAAAGCCACGGCGGCGGATGCCCCGGCGAGGGCGTTTGCGCATGAGGCTTCCGGGCGGACGTATACGTTCGCTCAGCGGGAAGGCAAACTGTTTCTGCGGCGGACAGGATCAGAGGTGGAGACGGTGGAGAAAGAGATCCACTATGTTTTGGGCTCAGGAAACTCGGCGAAAACGTACTTGCACCGGACGCCGCAGAATCGGCTGCTCGAGATGCCGGTGAATTGGTACGCGGGCGGGAAGGGTTTTTTGGCGATGAGCCCGGGGTACGATCGGCCGGACCACATGGACATGCGGCGAACGGTGGGCTACCAGTGCATGTTCTGCCACAACGGCTACCCGGAGGGGATTCCGGACGCGACATTGACGGCTGATCCTGTATATCCGGGAGCCGTGCCGGAGGGGATCGACTGCCAGCGATGCCACGGGCCGGGGCGGGCACATATCGAGTCGGTGAAGGCGGGCAAACCGGCGAACATCTACAATCCGAAGCACGAGACGCCGGCCAAGCAGATGGAAGTCTGCATGCAGTGCCACTTGGAGACGACGAGCTTTTCGCTGCCGAATACGGTGATCCGGCCGGAGCGGGGCGTGTTTTCGTTTAACCCGCGGGAGCCGCTCGAACAGTTCATCGCTCACTTTGACCATGCGCCGGGGACCGGGCACGAGGACAAGTTTGAGATTGTCTCGTCGGTGTACCGGCTGCGCCAATCGCGCTGTTTTATAGGGAGTGGCGAGAAGTTGACGTGCACGACCTGCCACAACCCGCACGAGACGCAGAAGAATTTCGACGCACAGTGTTCCGGCTGTCATCCGGGGATTGCCAAGGCGGCAAATCACCCGGCGAAGAAGGAGTGCGCGAGTTGCCACATGCCGAAGCGGCGCACCGAGGACGTGGTGCATGTCGCCGTGACAGACCATAAGATTCAACGGCCAGCGAAGGGAGCGAATTTGCTGGCGGCGAGGGGGGAACGGCATGAGGTGATCGGAAAGAGTTCGTACCAGGGTGAAGTGGTGCTTTACTATCCGGCGAAGCTGAGCGGTCCAGCGCAGGAGTTGTTGCCCGCCATGGCGCAGTTAGCGCATCAGAGCAACGTGGCGGGCGGGGTGCCCCGGCTGCAGAAGGCGTTGGCGGCGCATAAGCCGCAACATCCGTACTACTACTTGATGTTGGCGCAGGCGCAGAAGGGGCCAGAGGCCTTGGCAGCGTATCAGCAGGCTTTGGCCAAAGACCCGGAGTATTTGCCGGCGCTGCGGAACTATGGCGTGGTGCAGGGTGGAGCAGCGGGCATCGAGACGCTGGAGAAGGCAACAAAGCGCTACCCGGGAGATTCGTTGACGTGGCTCGAGTTGGCGCGGCTCTACCGGCAGGTGCGGCGCGGAAGCGATGCCGAGGCGGCTGCGCGGCGGGCGGCGGGGTTGGAGCCGGAGTTGGTGGAAGCGTACGCATTTTTAGGCTCGCTGCGGTTGGAGGCCGGGGATAAGACCGGGGCGGCGGCGTCGTTCCGGACAGCGCTGCGGGAACAGCCGGACCATGCGGAGTCGTTGGCGAGTCTGGCGACGGGGGTAACGGGGCTGGAGGCGGAGAGGTTGTACCTGCGAGCGCTCCGGCATAACCCGAAGTTGGTGGCTGCCCGGTTTAGCTTTGCGTTGTTCCTGGCCAACTCGAAGCGGTTTCTGGAGGCGATTCCGCACGCCCGCGAGGCGGTGCAGTTAGATCCGGCAAACAGCGGGGCGCGGGATTTGCTCGCGAACCTATACATGGCGGTGCGGGACTTCGGGATGGCGGGGACGACGTACCGGGCGATGCTGGATCGAGAGCCGCAGAATGGGCGGGCGCTGCTGGGTTTGGGGACGGCGCTTAGAGCGATGAACGATTTTGCGGGCGCGCGGCGGTATTTCGGGCAGGCGGCGCAGTCATTGGACCCGGCCGTGCGGGGGGAGGCGATGGAGATGTTGCGATCTTTGCCGCGCTAAGACGGGATGGCGAGCCAAAAGGCGGCCGCGGAGTGGACCCCGCCGCTGGTCGCCGTGGCGAAGCGGATGGTGAACCCGGTGGCGGTGATGCTGTCCGGCACGATGCGTACTTCGAGGCGAGAGGAGGGGCCATCGCCCAGCTCTAGGGCGGAGAGGCCCGCGACTACCCTGGGGGCGCGACGAAAGGGCTCATCGAAGGCGATCCGGGCCGTGAAGTGATACTTCCCTGTTTCGGGGGCCAAGGCCCACGTGGAACTGGGGACGGTGACTTCAAAGACCCCGTGGCAGGCGGCGGGATAGGAGACCGGTTCCAACCGGGAACGAGAAAGGGTTCGGCGGCGACACGCGGCAGGCAGCATATAGACACTAGCGAGATCTACCGCCGAAACCGGACAGGGATATTAAGAAAGTTCCGTTTTTGCTCGGCGGGCCAGTTCCCGGAGGGTGACCCACTCGCGTTGGGCATCGGCGATCACCTGCAGCGATTGCTCAAACCGGAGCTGTTTCTCTTCGAGAGAGCCGCCGATTCGCTCGAGCGAGTTGATCGGCATATCAGGGAAATCCTGGTCGCAGGTGAGGTCGGCGGGGTGAACGACGTAGTAGAAGAACTTGCGGGCGGCGAGGGCGGCGCGGAGCATGGCGAAATGCTTCTCCCAGCCGAGGAGGAAGCCGGTGGTATGCCAAATGGTCAGGCCGAATGGGCCCGGGGTGCTCGGGACGGGGAGCATGACCATGCCGCGGTCGAGGTAGGGTTCGCGGGAGCCGGTGAGCGGGGCGAGCCAGTCGCGGCGGTCGAGAA
>LNFE01000224.1 GCA_001464575.1 Acidobacteria bacterium Ga0077553
GGCCGGGGAGGCCGCGTCGACCAGGCGCCAGTTTTCATAGTCGAAGAAGCGTCCCTGCCGGGTGGGGAAGACAAGGGCTCGTTCTCCGGCGTGGCCGAAGACAAGGAGTTCCATATCGCGCTGAAGGGGTGCGCTAAACCACTTGTGGTATTCCCGAAGCATCCTGTCCCGCGGGGTTCTGGCTTGAGGATAGCTCGGCTGAACGAATATCCGGCGACGGATCAATTAACATTCGGTTGCGATCCTGTTTTAAGGTCTCGGCCCAGCGCCGGTATCCGGCGGGACTCAGATGCAGACCATCGGGCTGGAAGTAATCGGAGACGGGATAACCGGCCGGGTTCAAGAGGGGCGAGGCCACGTCGATGAACGACGCCCGCGGGTGACGCGCGGCTTCCTGCCGAATCGCGTTATTGGCGCGGTCGATTTGCGGGCGAAGGTGCAGGCGGGAGGGCGAGAGCTTGATGGAGAGGAAGGCCCACGGCAGGGTGGGATCAAAGCGGAGGATCTTCTCGGTGAGCGCCCGGAATCGGTCCAGCACAAACTCGGGAGACTGGCCGTCGCCCAGGTCGTTGTCCCCAGCATAGACCAGCAGAGATCGCGGCTGAGCGAGCGGGATCAGCTGATCGAAAAAATGGACGCAGGCCGCCAGTGTCGACCCGCCGAAGCCGAGATTAATGGCGCGAGGGTTATTCAAGTCGTCGGGAAGGTGATCCCAAAGCCGAATTGAAGAAGAACCGTAAAAGGCAATCGGTGAGGGCGGCAGAGGGTTCTGACGCAGCTTTTGCGCGAGGTTGGCGACTTCCTGAAGATACCACTCCATTTCATTTCAGTTTATCAGGGTAAAGGGCTTCGTTCGATTCTCCGGTTGTAGGGTGTAGGCCGACGCCCGCGCGAGTGGGGCGCGCCCTGCCCGCCCCCCAGGCCGTGGACCGACGCAGGAACCTGTCTCGTCGTCCTGCTGGTATCTGTGACCGCCCGTCGTCGGAGTAGTGCGAAGGACGCTAGCCGATGATCCGTTGTGCCGCCTACGACCTGTCCGCACTTTCACCCGACCATGACAACGACTCGCGTCAAGGAGGACCGCCGCTTGAAACCGTATGCGCTCCGGCCCGATCCAGTTCCATTACGGCCACGACGCCGTCTTGAGGCGCGTCACGGATTCCGACTCTTGTAGGCGCCCTTTCTAGGTCCCGAGCTGCGCTTGGCTGCCTTCGAATGGGTGGGAGCGTCGCGTAAGGATCACTGCTAGACTAAAAAAGAGATTTTCGAAGAACGCTGCAAGAACATCGCGTCTGATGACGATAAAGCTGGCGAGGGAAGTGTTTTGGAATTCTCACCTGTTGATACTGCGATAGGTCGTCGCAATGCGGTCCGCATTGGAGGGACAGGTTCGAGAACGCTCGTGTTCTCTCACGGTTTCGGGTGCGAGCAGGCGATGTGGCGGCATGTAGCGCCCTGCTTCCTGGACGGATATCGCGTAGTCCTATTCGATCACGTCGGCTCCGGTAGCTCGGACAAAACTGCCTACGATTCGCATCGTCACAACTCGCTGACCGGATACGCTGACGATGCGCTGGAATTGTGCGTCGACCTGGACTTGCGACATGTCACTTTTGTTGGGCATTCGGTGAGCGCCATGATCGGCGCCGAAGTTGCCATCGCCATTCCTGACCGAGTCGACGAACTGGTTATGGTGGGACCTTCACCCTGCTATCTCAACGACGGCGACTACCGGGGCGGCTTCGAGCGCGAGGATATCGAAGAGCTTTTGGAGACGCTTGAGGCCAACTACCTCGGCTGGGCGCGGACCATGGCTCCCGTCATCATGGGCCGCCCGGATCGGCCGGAGTTTGGCGGCGAGCTCACCGATAGCTTCTGCAAGCTAGATCCCGCCATTGCCGCCGAGTTCGCCCGGGTAACCTTCTTTAGCGATAGCCGGGCAATACTGCCCCGGATTCAAGCCCGCACTCTAGTCGTGCAATGCACTGACGACGCAATTGCACCCCGCCATGTCGGCGAGTATACGCAGTCCCAGATCCCAAACGCTAAACTCGTTTACCTGGAAGCCAAAGGGCATTGCCCAATCTTAGCGCTCCGGAAGAGACGGTCGCCGCAATTCGGAGCTTTCTCGAACGGGGAACCCGTGTTCCCGGCTAATCAGTGGGACGCCGCACTCCTCGATGCGCTCCCTTGCGGCGTAGTCGTCACTACGCTCGATGGCGAGATCGAGCGGGCCAACCAGGAGTTCCTCCGGTGGGTGGGCGCAGGCGGGAACGTTGGCCGGCCCTTGCCCGGGGTATTCACGCTCGGCTCGCGGCTGTTCTACGAAACGAACCTGGCTCCACTAGTCCATCTGGGAGGGCGAGTCGACGAGGCCGTGGTCGAATTGCGCCTGGCGGGGGGCGGACGGATGTCGGCACTGCTCAACGTCCGGGAATGGATCAACGATGCGGACAGGCGACCACGTTTGCTCGTCGTCGTGTTTCCCGCCAATGAACGGCGCCGCTATGAACGGGAGCTGCTCGCAGCTGAACGCCACGCCAGAGAGACGGCCGAGGACCTTCGCAAGGCTCGCGAAGCCGCCGAGGCCGCCAGCGAAGCCAAGACCCGGTTCCTTACCAACATGAGCCACGAGCTGCGGACGCCGATGAACGGAATCCTTGGCTTCGCCGGGCTCCTCGCCGACACTCAACTTTCCGGGCCGCAAAAGGAGTATGTCGGGACGATCCAAAGCTCGGGCGAAGCACTGCTCCGCATCATCAGCGACCTGCTCGACTTGGCCCGCGTAACCGCCGGCCGCCTGGAGCTGGAGAACCTCGTCGTCGATCTTCGCAAGCTGCTGGCGGGCGTATGCGATCTGGTAGCCCCGCGGCTTTCCAACGATCACACGGAGTTGTCGATGGAGTGCGACCCCCGGCTGCCGCTCCACTTCTGGGGCGACCCCGGACGAATCCGGCAGATTTTGTTGAATTTAGTGGGCAACGCGGCCAAGTTCACGGAGGCTGGCCGCATCTCGGTTCGGGCTCTGCGCGTCGGCGCGGATGTCCTCCGGATCGAAGTGGCGGACTCCGGACCTGGCATCGCGCCGGAGTACCGGGACCGTATTTTCGAAAAATTTGACCGCGGCGACCCCGACGTCGCCACTCGTCATGGCGGCACCGGGCTCGGCTTGGCCATCGCTCGTGAGCTAACCGAGGCCATGGGCGGAACCATTGGGGTGGAAAGCGAAGTCGGCGCCGGGTCGGTATTCTGGTTCACCCTGCCGCTCCGCAGCGCGGACGCCGAGCCGGCGGCGACCGTGCTGCCGCCCGTAGAACCGCTGTTCCTCAGCAAAGAGTTCCGGGTGCTGCTCGCCGAGGATAATCTGGTCAACCAACGACTCGCCCGCGCGCTGCTCGAAAACCTCGGATGCGCCGTTACAATTGCCCGGGATGGATTTGAGGCCGTGCAGCATTCGAGACAAGGCGAATTCGACCTGATTATCCTGGACTGCCTGATGCCAAACATGGACGGTTGGCAGGCCGCCAGGGAAATGCGCCAAGCCGGCCTGTCAACCCCTATCGTCGCCCTCACCGCCGCGGCCATGCCGGGAGACCGGGAGCGGTGCCTCGAGGCAGGAATGGACGAGTTCCTCACCAAACCCGTGCGCCAAGCCGAGCTAGCTGCGGTCGTCCACCGGTGGGCAGGAACTACGCGCCTCGCCCAGCCTTTTTGATATCGATGGAGAGCCGCTTAATCTTCTGGTTCAGCGTCGACAAGGGGATCCGCAACATCTCCGCCGCCTCGGTCTGTGAAAAGTTCACGGTCTCCAAGACTTCCAGGATCCGCTGCCGCTCGAATGCGGCCACGATCTCATACAGCGAGGCATCCGCCGGAACGTTCCCAGTATCATCGGTCCGGATCTTGATGCCTCCCGCGTGCAGCAGCGAATCCGGCAGGACGGTCACCGGCACAACGGCCTCATTGGCCAGGACTACCGCCCGCTCCACCGCGTTTTCCAACTCCCGGACGTTCCCTGGCCAGTTATGCTCTAACAGGAGCTGCAAGGCATCGGGCTCAAAACGCAGCGTCGACTTCCCTTCCGGATTCAGGAATTTCGCGTTCTCCTGGCAGAAACGGTCAAAGAAGTGCTGCGTTAACAGTGGAATATCTTCCTTGCGTTCCCGTAACGGCGGCAAAGGGATATTGATGACGTTCAGGCGATAGTACAGGTCTTCGCGGAACTTCTTCTCCTCCACCAACTTCTTCAAGTCCTCGTTCGTCGCCGCCACCAGCCGGACATCCACCTGCATGACATCGGTAGACCCGAGCGGCATGAACTCGCGCTCCTGAATCACCCGCAGCAGTTTGGCCTGGGTCTCGAGGGAGATGTTGCCGATCTCATCGAAAAAGATCGTCCCCCGGTTGGCAATCTCGAAGACGCCTTTGTGCGAAGCAATTGCCCCGGTGAACGCGCCTTTCACGTGACCGAACAGCGTCGATTCCAGCAGATCCGGCGGCAGTCCCCCGGAGTTCACGGCGATAAAAGGCTGCTCGGATCGGGTGGAGTTCGTATGAATCGACTTCGCAATTAGCTCTTTGCCTGTGCCTGTCTCTCCGGTGATCAGGATCGTGGCCCTCGACGGCGCCACCTGCGCGACAAGATCGAGCACTTTCAACATCCGCTCGCTTTTGCCGACAATGTTCGGGAAGGAATAGCGCTGCTTCAGTGCCCGCTTTAGTTCGGTGTTTTCCCGCTCCAGATGGTTCTTGGCGATCTGCCGGTCGATTTCGATCAGCAGCTTCTCGTTATCCCACGGCTTAGAGAAGTAGTCGTTGGCGCCGGACTTGAGCGCCTGCACGGCGACGTCGATGGAGCCATACGCGGTGATGAGAAAGATGGGCGTGGAGCGGTCGCGCTGCCGCACTTCGGCGAGCACGTCCATGCCCGACTTATCCGGCATCATTAAGTCCAGCAGGACTAAGTCGTAAGTAGATTGCTCCATGCGGCGAAGGCCGGCGTTGGCCAGCGGGGCAAGTTCGACGGTATACCCTTCGAGAGTGAGCAGCGTTTCGAGAGATTCGCGGATATCTTCTTCGTCGTCGATGATTAAAATACGGCCCTTAGGGGCGGTGGGCATTCACGGGTTCCTCAACGGGTTTCAAGACGAGCGGGAAGGCAAGCGTGAACCTCGTTCCCTGTCCAGGGACGGAATCCGCAGCAATCGAACCGCCGTGCTCTTTTACAATACCGTAGGTGATCGAGAGCCCGAGACCGGTGCCTTTCTTGGCGCCTTTGGTCGTGAAGAACGGATCGTAAATCCGGTTGAGTAGCTCGGCGGGAATCCCCTGCCCGGAGTCCGCCACTTCGACGCGGACGCTGTCGCCTTCAGTCATCGTGCGAACCTCGAGGACGCCGCCGGCATCCATCGCGTCCCGCGCATTCAGGAACAGATTTAAGAAAACCTGCTGCAGCTTGCTGCTGTTCCCCCGGATAGCCGGCAACTCCCCATCGAGGCTCTGAATGACCCGCACCTGCGCCTTTTGCAGTTGCGGCTCGATCAGCGACAAGGTCTCCCGCAAAACCCGGTTCAGATCCACCTCGTCGAACTCGGTCGAGCCGGTTCGCGAGAAGTTGAGCAGGCTGTTGACGATCTCACTGGCGCGAAAGGTCTGTTTGGCGATTTTCTCAAGCAACCGGCTCTTAGCCTCGTCGCCGTTGACCTGCTTGGCGAGCATCTGCGCATAGGTTGAAATCACCGCGAGCGGGGTATTCACTTCGTGCGCCACCCCGGCTGCCAGCAAGCCGATGGAGCTCAGCTTGTCCGCCTGCACCAGGCGCGTCTCCAACTCGGCGCGCTCGGTAATGTCGTCGAAAATAATCAAGCGGCCGATCTGCTCCTGCTCTTTGGAGATGAGCGGCGCCACGGCAATATTCACCGTTCGATCGGTCAAGGACGCCTTGTAGATGTGGTGGATGCCTTGTTCGCCCCGGGTCCGCATCAACTCCTCGCTCAGTACCGCAGGCAGCAGTTCGCGCAGCCGCCGGTCCACCGCATCCTGACGGCGAATCCCGGTGAGTTGCTCCATCTGCGAGTTCCAACTCTCCACCCGGTCTTCGAGGTCTACCGCCAAAATCCCGACGTTGATGGATTCGACGATGTTTTCGCTGAACTCCTTCAGCCGCTCGACCTCCTCGGCCTTCCGCTCGAGCGACCGATAGAGCCGCGCGTTTTCAATGGCGATGCCGACGTAGCCACAGAGCGTCACCAGGAGCTCCACGTCGTCCGACGAGAGAAAGTCGCCTTTGTCGGTCCGCGAGACCCCCAGCCAGGCGATCACGCGTCCCCGCGCCGTGCAGGGGATGTAATAGGTGAGGCCGAAATCGGCGATCGTGTGCTTCACACTCGCCGGCCATTCCCGCGCCAGGACATCAACGAAATTCCGGGTTCGCTCAAAGAACAGATACGGGGTTTGCCCGGCTTGCGCCGAGGACAGGAACGAGAGGTCCATCACGTCGGGCACGGGCCGCGTCAGCCCGGCGGTCATATACAGCCGGAAGGCATCCGCCTGCTTTTCGTCCGAAAGGAAAAACGCCAAGTGCTGAATCGACAACGTCCGCAGCAACCGGTCCGACACCGAACTCAGCATCCGATTCAAATCGGTTTCCGCACTCAATTCGCGGGCGAACTCAATCAACGTCCGGCGGTAGTCGTACCGGTCGCGGTAGAAGACATACCGGTCCAGGACCTCCTGCAGCCAATTCCGGATCGGCTGGAAGACGAACGCCGCCACTAAGATCAGCACCACGAGCGCCGCCGGCGAAAGGTCGTCGAACCGGGAAGAATGCTCCGAGCCCTCGGGCCCAGTCGTGCGGCCAGTGGTGATCGAAACCAGCAGACCGTAGAAGACCGCGAGCACGCCCAGCGTGGCCAGGGTGTAGACGTAGCCCTGCTGGAAGATCACGTCGACGTCCATCAGCCGGTAGCGGAAAATCGCATAGGCCCAAGTGACCGGCACCAGCACCAGCGCCAGAACGGCCATCTCCATCCGCGGAGTGGGCACGGAACCCAGGGCATAAGGAATCGCGTAGAGCAACGTAAAGGGCAGCACGCCCAGCACGGCCCCGTTCCGCAGCCATTTCAACTGTTGCCGGACAATCGGGTCCTCGGCGCGCGGATACCGCAGCGCCAGCACCAAGGCTCCGGCCATTTGACCCGACACCACAAACAGCAGCCAAACCCGATCCATCATCCAGCGCAGTTCGATCAGCGAGATGTCCAGCCGGAGCGTGCCGGAAGTAATCATGAGCCACAGAACGGCCAGGATGGTCGCGGGAACGTATAGTAAGATCCGCGTCCAACGAGCCTGGAACGGCCGCGCCGGTTCCGGGAAAGCCACGGCGAAATGGAAAAACAGGGTCGGCAGGTACAGCCCGGCGATGACGTTCGAGTAATAGACAACCTTGTCGAAATTGTTCAGCTTCCCGGTGTAGTGAAACGTGTTCAGAACGAAACTGGCGAGACAGAGAAGATAGAAATGCACGGCCCGGTGCGCCGAACCGCGCCGGAAGAAGACGAACAGCCCAATAAAGAGATAGGCAGCGCCTACGGCATATTGGTAGAGCACCGCGGACCCAGCGGTCCGGGCTTCCACGACGACGGCCAACTTGGTGTCCAACGCGACGGAGACGCCCTGTCGCGTCACCAGCCGTTCGACGAAATAATCGAGCTTCTTCCAGGCCCCCGAGCCGACCAGAATCTGGGCGACGTCGGTCGACTTTTCAACCGGCAGCGTGCCGATGCGCCGGAGCACGTCCCCTTCATGAATGCCAAATTTCTCGCCCGCACTGCCCGGCGCCACATGCAGCGCCACCACGGCTTGGGGATGCAGTGGGGTGCTGCGGTCGACCCAAGTGACCCCGTCTTCTGGCAGCTCATATTTGTTCTGCTGCTGGAAGTTAATCGCCGCCGCAACGACCGCCGCCACCGTCAGAATGACGATGAACGCACCAATCAATTGTCGTTTAAGTTCAGTCACGGCTGGGCATCCGGAAGCACGAAGACACTACGCCGATGGAATGCAAAGCAATTCTCGGGCCAAAGCGAAAATCACCTTTAGCAAACCGATTAGCGCACAATCTATCAGAAATTCAGCGCAGTTGCCAACGACCGGCGGCGCCGCCAGGCAAGAAATCTTCCAGAAATAGAAGTTCAATCCCGGCTGTTGGAATTCTTACTTCTCCACCAGCGCTTTGGCCACCGCGAGCGTGGCATCATAATCCGGGTGATCCGCCACTTCCCGGACGTACTCGGCGTGCTGAATGGTGTCGTTCTCGTCGACGACGAAAATGGCGCGGCACTCGATGCGCAGGTCCAGGATCAGCGTTCCATAGGCTTCGCCGAACGAAGCATTCCGGTGATCGGAGATCATGGCCATGTTGTCGACGCCCATCGCGCCGCACCACCGCTTCATGGCAAAAGGCAGATCCATCGAGATCGTGTAGAACTTGATGTTGGGCAGGGTGGAGGCCACATCGTTGAACCGCTTGGTCTGCATGTCGCAAACCGGGGTGTCGAGCGAGGGGACCACGGAGAAGATCCGCACGGAACCCGAAGTATCGGACAACGTAATCGGCTTCATGCTCGAATCCACCGCTTCAAAAACGGGGGCCGCATCGCCCACTTTCAGTTCCGGTCCGGCAAGGTCTTTGGGGTTGCCGCGCATCGTAATCGCGCCAGGTCGGGTCATGCTTTCACTATAGCCGATGTAGACTGAAGGGCCAGTGAATCCGGACATCAATTGGCCGCAGGTAGCGGGAATTCTGATTGCCGCCGCCGGCGGCGCCGCCATCGGGGTGGAGCGCGAACGGTCCAGCCGCCCGGGCAACGCCCACGCGCTCTTCGCCGGAATTCGCACGTTCACGCTTCTGGGGGGCCTGGGCGGCGCAGCGGGTCTCCTCTGGACCCTCGGCTTCGAGGCCCTGGCCACGACGCTCCTCGGCGGCGCCGCCGCATTAGTAGTGGCCGCTTACGTGATGGCCAGCCGGAAGGACGTCGGCAGCACCACCGAGGTCGCCGCGTTCATCGTGCTGGCCGCTGGGGTATTCGCCGGCTCGGGCCATTGGCGCCTCGCGAGCGGCATTGTCGCCATAACGGCGGTGTTGCTCGCCGAGAAATCGCAGTTGCACGATTGGGTCGAGCGGGTACCCGAGAAAGGTGTTCGCTCCGGATTCCGCTTCGCGTTGATGGCGCTCGTGGTCCTGCCGCTGGTCCCGGATGGCCCCTTTGGCCCATGGGGAGGAGTCCGCCCGCGGGAGCTTTGGATCGTCGTGCTGCTCATCTCCGGCCTCAGTTTTTTGGGCTACGCCGCGCGCGCCATTGTCGGCCCGGGTAAGGGCTCGGTTCTCTCTGGCCTGCTCGGCGGATTGATCTCATCCACCAACGTCACCCTCTCTTTCGCGCGCACCAGCCGGGTGGAACCCCAATCCGGCGGTCCCCTGGCGCTCGGCGTCATCACCGCATGTACGGTGATGTTCGTCCGCGTCGGCATCGCCACGGCGCTGCTCAACCCTGCCCTCGGCCTCGTGATCCTGCCCTACGTCGGCGTTCCCGCCGTTGTCGGCACGCTGGTTGCGATCTGGGGCCTCACGCGTAAGCACGAAGGCGCCGAGGGGTTCACGGAGGCGACCAACCCGCTGCAAGTGGGCGCGGCGCTCCAGATGGCGGCTCTGTTCCAGGCGGTCCTGTTTGCCCTGCAAGCCGTGAAGGATTGGTGGGGCGGGGCCGGGCTGGTCCTTTCGGGCGCTCTGCTCGGGCTGACGGACGTGGACGCGCTGACGATCGCGATGGCCAAGGCCGAGGTCGCTCCCACGCAAGCGGCGATGGCCGTGGGAGTTGGTTGCCTGGCCAACACACTGGTGAAGCTCAGCATCGCGCTCGTTGTTGGGCGAGGCCGCTTTCGCCCCGCGGCGGCGACGGGCTTCGCGATGCTCCTGGCGGGGCTCGCCTTCGGCTTTTTTCTCGCTTGGCCCCGCTAGACGCTCAACACGGGGCAGGGCGACATCCGAATCAGATCGTGGGCGTTCGACCGCAGCCGTCCCAGCAGCCCTTGAATTCGCCCACGGCCGATCACAAGAAGGTCCGCTCGATGCGTGGCAATCGCATTCGTCACTCCTTCAACGAGGGTCGCCTCTTCCAAAATTTCCAGGTACTCCGGCAGGTCCAACTCCGCCGCGACGGCCTGATAAGCCGCCACCGCCTCCTCGTGCAGCAGGTTGTGCGCCCGCTCCACTGTTGCGGAGGGAAACCGCGTGTCGAGAGCCGGGTGCGAGTACACAATCCGCAGCGGCGCCTCAAACCGTTGCGAGACGGCCACGGCAGCCTCTAGCACATGCCGCGTCTGCGGCCCGCAGTCAATCGCACAGAGGATATGCTTCGGCGACGGCGCAGCCAAGGGCGCATCCGCATGGGCGCTCGTCCACACTGGCAGTTCGCAATCGTGCAACACGCTCGCCACCACCGAACCGAGCATCAACTGGCGGAACCGCGTATACCCGTGTGTCGGCAGCATGATCACGTCGATTCCGTTCGCCTTCGCGTAGTCGACAATCGCCGTTCCCGCCCGGCCGTCCACCTGGATCCGCCGGACGGAGAGCCCCGCGAACGCATCCGGCAGAAACTCATTCAACCGTTGGTGCGAAGCTTCGCGCAGGGCTGCCAACTCGAGAGCCAGATTGGGCTGTTCGACGGCCACCACCGGCAGCTCATGGACGTGGAGCAAAGTCAGGTCAGCCTCGTATCGCTTGGCCCACGCCTCCACGGCGGGAACCAGATTCTCGCAGGGGGTGGAAAAGTCGACGGGGAACAAAATATGGCGCATAGCGTCTCTCTAGCCTAACCCTATTACAACCATGCGATAAGCTCAAGAACATGCGTTGGTTGTCTGTTGCCTTTTGCGGAGTGGCCCTCTGGGCCGAAGTGCCAGATTTTCAACGGGACGTTCGCCCGTTGTTGAGCAAGAAATGCATCGCCTGCCACGGCCCCGATGAGCACTCCCGCCAAGCCGGGCTGCGCCTCGATCAGCCCAACGCCAAAGGCGCCCGCATCCTCGCCCGCGTCTCCCATCCCACCCGTCCGATGCCCCCCTCCGGCCCCCGCCTCACCGACACGGAAATCAAGACTCTTAAAGACTGGGTCGACGCCGGCGCCCCGTATACGGCCCACTGGGCCTATCAAAAGCCGAAACGAACCCCAGCAACTGGCATTGACGCCTTCATCCTAAACAAATTGGCCGAAAAGAAGCTCACCCCGTCGAAGGAGGCCGACCGGCCCACCCTCGCCCGCCGGGTCGCCCTCGACCTCATCGGGGTGCCGCCGGAGCCCGCTGTCGCCGCCGAATTCCTCCGCACCGGCGACTATGGCAAGTACGTCGATACCCTGCTCGCCAACCCGCAGTTCGGCGAACGCTGGGCCAAGATCTGGCTGGACCTCGCCCGCTACGCCGATACACAAGGCTACGAAAAGGACAGCAAACGAACCATCTGGCCCTACCGCGCCTCCCCTTCAACGAATTCACCATCCGCCAACTCGCCGGCGACCTGCTGCCGGAGCCTTCGATTGATGACCTGATCGCCACCGGGTTCCACCGCAACACGATGACCAATACCGAAGGCGGCACCGACGACGAGGAGTACCGCGACATCGCCATCCGCGACCGCCTCGCCACCACGGGCCAAGTATGGATGGGGCAGACGTGGGGTTGCGCCCAGTGCCACACCCACAAGTACGATCCCCTCACCCATAAAGAGTTCTTCCAGCTGTACGCCTTCTTCAATCAAACGGCCGACGACGACCACCCCTCGGACCGGCCGACGCTCAAGCTCACGGACAAAGCATCGACGTTGATTCTCAAGGAGCTACCCGCCGACAAGCAGCGGAAGACCCGCATCTACGAGCGCGGGAACTTCCTCACCCCGGGCGAGACGGTCGAAGCCGGCATTCCCGCGGCCTTCCCTCCCCTGCCCCCGAAGGCTCCGCGCAATCGGCTCGGCTTCGCGCAGTGGCTGGTCAGCGAGGACAATCCGCTCACCGCCCGGGTCACCGTCAATCGCTTTTGGAGCCGCTTGATGGGCCGCGGTCTCGTCGACAGCGAAGAGGATTTCGGCACGCAGGGTGTACCGCCCACGCATCCCGAACTCCTCGACTACCTGGCTCTCGAGTTCCAAAAGGATTGGGACGTTAAGAAATTACTTAAGACCATCGTGACCAGCGCCACTTATAAGCAGGCCTCGGACGTCACGCCCGACCTACTCGAGAAGGATCCGCAGAACAAGTACTACGCTCGCGGCGCCCGCTTCCGCCTCGACGCCGAGATGGTCCGCGACCAGGCGCTCGCCTCCGCCCGCTTGTTGAGCAAGAAAATGTACGGCCCACCGGTGATGCCCTGGCAGCCCGAAGGCGTCTGGCTGGTCGTTTATAACGGCGATAGCTGGGTCACCTCGCCCGGTGAGGACCGCTACCGTCGCGCCCTCTATACCTTCATGCGCCGCACCAGCGCCTACCCATCGATGATGAACTTCGATGCGCCCAATGGCGAAGTCTGCACGATCAAACGCATCCGCACCAATACTCCGCTCCAGGCCCTCACCGCCATGAACGACCCGGCGTTCATGGAAGCTGCGCAGCGCCTGGCCGAGCGCGCCCGTAAGGAGTCGCCCGCCGACCCCCTCGGCAAGCTCTACGAACTCGCGCTGCTTCGGGCGCCCACGCCCGCCGAGCGCAAGCGGGTCGCCGCGCTCCACGTCGCCACCACCGCCGAACTCGCCCGCCAGCCCGAAAACACGAGCAAACTCCTTCACTACGGTGAAGTGCTCTATAGCGAAGACCGCCAGTCCACACTGATTCCCGATGCCCGCACTACGCCCCGCGAATGGCGCTACCTGACCACAGATCCCGGCAGCCCGGATTGGATGAAGCCCGGCTATGACGCTTCGCGATGGTCGGCCGGCCCCGGCTACTTCGGCTACTTCACCAAGCCCAGCGAAACCACGCCGATTAAGACCCAATGGGACACCGACGTGCTTTGGCTCCGGTACGAACTGGACCTGCCAGCCGCCCTGCCGACGAACTTTAAGCTGCCCGCCCGTACGAACTCGCAGTTCGATGTCTGGGTAAACGGTGTGCTCGCCCTCAGCAACATCTTCGAACGCAGCGGCCACTACGATTACCCCATCAACGATGACGGCCAGCGGGCATTTAAGCCCGGTAAGAATGTCATCGCCATTCGCGCCGCCCGCAATGGCGTCCGCGGCACCGGCCAACTCTTCGACGCCGGTCTCGTCGGCTCCGTCCCTCTGAATCTGAGCAAACCCAAGCCCGGCGACGCGGCCAAGGCCGCCTGGGTCGTCGTCGCCAACACCATTCTCAACCTTGATGAAACGGTAACCCGCCGATGAACCCCAAACTCCAAACGGCACTCGCGGCCACCCGCCGCCACTTTCTTTCCGGCTGCGGCGTTGGCCTCGCCAACCTTTTCCTCGCCGAAGCCCACGGCGCGAAGAAGCCGGACCATCCGGCCAAGGCGAAGTCCGTCATCTTCCTCCACATGGCCGGTGCGCCGAGCCAACTCGAACTCTTTGACTACAAGCCAGAGTTAGTCAAATACGACGGCAAGCCTTGCCCGGACGAGTTACTCAAGGGCAAGCGCTTCGCCTTCATCAAGGGCGTCCCCCGGATGCTCGGCACGCCGTACAAGTTCAAGCAATACGGCCAGTCCGGCGCCTGGCTCAGCGAACTCCTGCCGCAGTTCTCGACGATCGTCGACGACGTCTCCATCATCCGGTCGATGAGCACCGACCAGTTCAACCACGCCCCCGCCCAGCTCTTCGTCCACACCGGCAATCCGCGCTTCGGCTTCGCCTCGATGGGCGCTTGGGCCACCTACGGCCTGGGCACCGAAAACGAAGATCTACCCGGCTTCGTTGTTCTGACGAGCGGCGGCAACAACCCCGACGGCGGCAAGAGCCTCTGGGGCAGCGCGTTTCTCCCCAGTGTCCACCAGGGCGTTCACTGCCGGTCGCACGGCGATCCGGTGCTGTTTCTGTCCGACCCCGACGGCATGACCCGCTCGCTGCGCCGCAAGACGCTGGACGCCATGAAGGACCTGAACAGCCTGCAGGCCAAGCAAGCTGGAGACCCGGAAATCGACGCGCGGATGGGCCAATACGAACTCGCCTACCGTATGCAGATCTCCGTTCCGAAGGTGATGGACATCTCGAAAGAGCCCGCCGCGGTGCATGAGGCCTACGGCACCGAACCCGGCAAGACCAGCCTCGCCAACAACTGCCTGCTAGCTCGCCGCCTGGTTGAAAATGGTGTCCGTTTTGTTCAGATCTTCGATTGGGGCTGGGACCACCACGGCACCAGCAAACGCGACGACATTCAGTTCGCCCTGCGCCCGCACATCCGCTCCGCCGACCAAGCCGTTACCGCGCTCATCAAAGACTTGAAGCAGCGCGGCTTGCTTGACCAGACGCTGGTCGTGTGGGGCGGCGAGTTCGGCCGTACCCCCATGCGCGAAAACCGGGGCGGCACCGAGGGCGCCTTCGTGGCGGCGGCATCCGAAAGGGCTTCAATTTCGGCGAGACCGACGATATCGGCTACTACGTCACCAAAGACAAGATGACGCCTCGCGATTTGCAGGCGACGATCCTCCATCAACTCGGCTTGAACCCGCACACCCTCCACTATCCGTACCTTGGCCTGAACCAACGCCTGATCGGCCCGACCGACGAAGCCCGGGTGATGAAGGAGCTGATCGCTTGAGGCCGGCTTACAGGGTTCGCAGGAAGGCAATCAACTGAGATCGCTCGGCCGGGGTGAGTCCTAGGCCGAACTCATGACCCTTCACGGCGCGAGTTTTGGTCCCAAGGGGCCGCCAGCCACCCGGCGAGTGGGAATCCTGCAGGCGGCTCGGGTCGAACATCTCTTCGAGACTCGCCAGCGAGCCGTCGTGTAAGTAGCGGCCGCGGTACCAAACTCCCTTGAGCGAGGGGATTTTGTAGTAACCGGTGCCTTTGCGCGTGGACAGCGCGAGGCTAGGGTCCGTCCCCACGGAAACAGGGAGGATCTCGAGCGATGCCGGCGCATTGGCGGGTACGGCAAATCCGCTGGCCAACGTCAGCCGGTTGTTGGTGTAGAGCGGCGGCGTGTGACAGTTTACGCAGCCCTCCCGCTGGAACAGTCGTTGTCCCGCGGCTGCGCTTTCATTAAATGGATTCGGATTGGCGGGAGGCGTGAGCGAGTAGAGATACCGGGCGAGAGCGTACAAATCGTCATCGGAGAACCTGGCCCGGATACGCTTGGTGTCCGGTCCGCCCATCTCGTGGGGGCCGAATCGGGTGGCCTCGGCGGAGGTGACCAGCGCGGCGTATCGCATCAAGTCGCCGGCATTGCGATGCAGGTGGGTGGCAGTGTGGTCGATATAGCGTCGCTCCTGGATGCCGATCAGGTCGGGAGTCTTCGCGGGGAAGATGATGCTTCCGTTCCAGCGCGGCAGCCCTCCGCTGCTCCGGGCAGCCAGGTCCAGTTGCTCGTATTCTTCTTGAGTCACGGTTTTGAGGCGCTCGTGCGGATCGTCGCTTTTCCAGGGAACTCCATAGCCCTGGGAGAGCCGCGCGCCGACGGAAAGCCCGGGCATCAGAAACGGCGGGCTCCCCACCAGGACGCCCAGTTCGACTTGCAGGCGGGAGAACACCGGCCAAACCTTAAACGTTTCGGGCGGGCGAGGAGCGATGGTGCGAAACGGCGCTCCCGGTACTCGCGCGCCGTCGGGAAGGTATAGCGTGTGGCAGAAACTGCAATTGGATGAGGAAAGAGCGACGCCCTGCTTCGTCGGAACCCAGCGCAATCCAAATAGTGTGCCGTCGGGCAAGACGCGGGAAGGAGCCAGACTGCCGTTTCTGACCTCCGCGATGTACTTCGGGTCGAGCGTACGCAGGTGGAAGAAATCGGCTTCTTCAAAAGCAATCTTGCCCGCTTCAATCCACTCCGTTGCAGTCCGACTCCCCTTTTTCTCCATCAGTGGCTTAGGGCCGGTGCTCTGTATCCGCTGCCAGTAACCAGCTGGCTCGCGGCCCGGAGCATAAACAGGGTAAGTGCGGAGAGAAACAACCGGAAGGTCGTAGTACTCCTTCGGCCGGATATGAGACGGGCGGACATTCAGCCCGGCGATCGGGGTCGCCCATTCCGCGAGAGCTTTCTCATCCCAGACTTTGGGCGCCTTGCTCCGTTCGGGTGGCTGAGCTCCGGCAAACACGCAAACGAGCAGAAGGAGTATCCAAAGTTTAGCCACGACAACAGAATCCTCTCAGCTCATTATTGCGCTTGCGAAGGAAGGTGGCCCTCCTGGCTTGATGCCTGCGGCCGGATCATAACCCGCGGCGGTCGCGCGGTGGCCGCGTACTCGAGCGCCGCGTTCACCTCCGCCAGCGCGAAAGTCCGCGGCACGAGTTCGGCGAAAGGAAACCGCCGACCGGGCCCGGCCAGAAACGCCAGCGCCGCCTCCAGATCCTGCGGCCGGTAGTTGTGCACACCCTCGATCCGCCACAGTCCACGGACGATCGCCTCCGGGTCAATCGCCACTGGCGGCACGGCAAACACGGCTCCCGCCAGCACCCACACCCCGCCGATGCGGAGCGCCGGCATCGCCGCCGAACGTCCCGAAAACTCGAACGCCACATCCACCGCCGGAGGATCGCCGGCGTGGCATGCGGTCGCCCCGAATCGCCGGGCCAGTTCCCGACGCTCAGCGTCCGGGTCGACGACATGCACCTCGGCCGCGCCCCCGGCCGTCGCCATCGCCACCGCGGTTAAGCCCAGCAGCCCTGCGCCCTGCACCAGGATCGATCTGCCCTGGATCGTCCCGGTCACGCGGAAGCAGGCCGCCACGGTAGCCGTGGCACAGTTTGCCGGGCAGACGACCTCATCCGCCAATCCTTCGGGCACGTCCAGAACGGTCGTCCCCGGCCGCAGCACCATCAGCTCCGACAGCCCGCCGGACGGCGAAGCCCCATGTGCAGCGTGGCCATACTTGAACAGCCGTTCGCACTTCTGTTCCAGGCCCCGGCGGCAGCGGTCGCACTCGCCGCAGCAAGCCATGATCGACCAGGTCACGCGCCGGCCGGTGGTGACGAGAATTCCCACCGCCTCATGGCCCAGGATGGAGGGCGCCGGCGCCGGACGCCTCCCCGCAAGAGTATGCAGATCGCTGCCGCAGATCGTGCAAGCCGTCACCCGGACGAGCATCTCGCCGGGCTGCAACTCCGGATTACGAAACGAAGCCAACCGGAGCGGCAACCCGGGACCGTCAAACAAGGCCGCTCTGTACTCGTTCACGCCTAGAACCGGATACTGCGCATCATTTCCTGATACTCGCCATCGGCGATCCGCCAACGGCTCTCCGGCGCGACGAAGATGGCATTAAACAGGCCCTTGGGATGCATGATGGTGAGAACCCGAATGATCTCTTTTTCGCCGCGTTTCATGCCGCTCTGCCCTTCGAGCGAGATCAGGATGGCCTGCTGGCCGTTTACCTGCACCCGTTGTGCATTCCCCGTTTGCCGGACGCCCGTGTTGCCCTGCAGTAAGTTCTTCAGCAACGCGTTCGTCTCGTTGTCCAGATTCTGGCTCTGGGCCTGATTGATGGCCACCAGCACCCCGTGGCCGATGTCGTTCTGCCCGTTCTGGCCGCGGATGATGCCGTCGGAAGCCGCCATGGTCAACGAAACCTGGTCTTGGGCGAGCTGGCTCTGCCAATCCTCGGGATAGGCGATCGCATAGAGCGGGCTCTGCTGTACCTTGAAGCCCCGCGGCGCCTGCGTGGTCGGCATTTGGCCGCCGTTCTGCGGAGCCGCGACGGCCCCCTGCTGCGGCCTCTTCGCCGGCGGGGGCAGCCCCTTGGCGATGGACTTCGCGGCCAAAAAGTCGGCCGAAGGCGTCGCGGACTGATAGTTAGCCCGGGGGTAGAACTGCATGTCGGCCTGAATATTCTTTACCCGGTTGCCGGGATTGGGGTGGGACGCGAAGAACTGCGTCATGGCATTGCCTTTGCCGGACTGCGCCTCCAGTTTCTCGAAGAAACGGGCGAGTTCGACGGGGTTGTAGCCGGCCGCATGCAGCAGCCGCGCACCCAGCAGGTCGGCGTCGGATTCGGCGTTGCGGGAGAACTTCATCAGGACGGAGTTCGCACCCAGCCCGATACCCAGTTGCGCCAACGTGCCCATGATGCCGCCCTCGCCCACCATTCCTCCCGCCAGCGCGAGGGGAAGCTGGATCAGGTTGGCTTTCGAGGCCTGGTTGGTGCCATGGCGGAGAATGACGTGGGCCATCTCATGGCCCATCACCCCGGCGACCTGCCCTTCGTTGTCCGCTGCAGCGATCAGCCCGGTCTGAATGAACATAGGTCCGCCAGGCAACGCGAAGGCGTTGATCGAAGGATCGTTCACGACCTTGAACGAAAAGGGGAACTGCGCGTTCTTCTTGTCCGTGGCGTTGGCCGCCATCAGCTTCTGACCGATGCGGTCGATCAGCCCCGTCAGCCTGGGATCGTTGACGATCTGCATCTCCCGTTCGATCTGGGCGGCCGACTCCTTGCCAAGCTGGATGTCCTGCTCAAGCGAGAACATATTGAAGCCTGGCTTCACCGTCTTCTGCTTTTGCGCGAAGAGCAGAGCGGCGGTCAGGATCAGTTGCGGAACGACACGGCGCAGAATCATAGGGAACAGTTTCTCCGCTAGCTATGATGCAGGAGTTGGCCCCCTTGTTTCAACGTCATGGGAATGCAACCTTGGCTCGCTAGACTGCGAGGGATGAGAATGCTTCTATTTCTGGTGGCCGCCGTGGGCGCCGCGCAGACGCGCCCGGAAGAGATCCGGATGAATCAAGTACAGGTCCTAGCCAGCCACAATAGCTACAAACAGGCGATCGACCCGTCCCTGCGGAGCATCCTTCGCGAAACGATGGGAGACCGGCTGAAGGGTCTCGAATACAGCCATCTGCCGTTCGCCGATCAACTCGACCGCGGACTCCGTGGGCTGGAGATCGACGTCGTCCACGATCCGAAGGGCGGGAGGTATGCGGCTCCCGCCGGCCTTGCCTGGGTGAAGGAGCGCGGTCTCCCCGCCGGTGCGCCGTACGATCCGCAGGGGTTGATGCGCCGGCCCGGCCTGAAGGTTCTCCATGTTCAGGATATGGACTTCCGCACCCACGCCTACAGCTTGCGCCAGGCCCTGGGCCAGCTCCGCGCCTGGAGCGAACGGCACCCGCGTCATCTGCCGATCGTGATCACGATGAACGCCAAACAGGACTTGATCGACCGCCCCGGCTTCACCCGGCCGCTGCCCTTTGACCGCGCCGCCTACGACGCCTGGGACGCCGAAATCCGCGCGGAGTTGTCCGCCGGCAAACTCATCACCCCCAAAGGTGTTCAGGGTACCTATCCCACGCTCGATGCCGCCGTGCGCGCCCATGCTTGGCCGACGGTTGAATCGAGCCGGGGCAAGTTTCTGTTTGTGCTCGACGAAGGCGAAGCGCAATGGAAGCTCTACCTCGACGGCCGCAAAGATCGCGTGATGTTTGTTAACGTGCCGGAGGGCCACCCGGAAGCCGCGGTCCGCATCGTCAACGAGCCCCGCAAAAACATCGGCTACATCCAACGCCTCGTCCGCTCTGGCTACTACGTCCGCACACGCAGCGACGCCGACACCCGCGAAGCGCGCACCAACGACAAAACCCGGTTTGAAGCCGCTCTCGAGTCCGGCGCCCAACTGATCTCGACGGACTACTACGTGCCGGACCCGGAAATCGGCAACGGGTTCCAAATTACCCTCGCGCCGGGCTGGAATCCCCTTCTTCTGCCCGCTTTTCGGCCCCTTCCGCCCATTGAATAGGCCTTATAGCGCTATAATATTTGGATGTTGACGCCCACAGAGAAGATTTGGTGTAACGGTAAGTTTATAGATTGGGACGACGCGAAGATCCACGTTTTGAGTCACGTCGTCAGCTACGGCAGCTCGGTGTTCGAAGGAATCCGCTGCTATGACACGCCCGCCGGTCCGCAGGTGTTCCGGCTTCGGGACCACATGCGCCGGCTCATGGATTCGGCCAAGATCTACCGGATGGACAAAGTCGATTTCACGATCGACCAGATGTGTGAAGCCGTAGTCGACCTCATTCGCGTCAACAAGCTTGAGGCCTGCTACGTCCGCCCCATCCTCCTCCGCGGCTACTACGAACTGGGCGTCCTCGGCATCAATAACCCGAACGACCTCTACCTGGCCTGCTGGTCCTGGGGCCAGTACCTGGGCGCCGAAGCGCTGGCGCAGGGCGTCGACGTCTGCATTTCGAGCTGGAATCGGATCGCTCCCAACACCCTGCCGGCACTGGCCAAGGCCGGGGCGAACTACATGAACTCGCAGCTGATCCGGATGGAAGCCCACTTCAACGGCTTTGCAGAAGGCATCGCGCTCGATACCAACGGCT
This sequence comes from Acidobacteria bacterium Ga0077553, assembly GCA_001464575.1. Taxonomy (GTDB): domain Bacteria; phylum Acidobacteriota; class Terriglobia; order Bryobacterales; family Bryobacteraceae. The sequence goes on from LNFE01000224.1 coordinate 20,520, forward strand.
ACATCTCGGAAGGGTCAGGCGAGAACATCTTCGTCGTTCGCGATGGCAAGATCACCACTCCCCCGCTCGGCAACAGTGCCCTGCCCGGCATCACCCGTGCAACGATCACCTTCCTCGCCAAGCGGATGGGTCTTGAAGTCATCGAAACCCCCATTCCCCGCGAAGCGCTCTACATTGCCGACGAGGTGTTCTTCACCGGCACTGCCGCCGAGGTTAGCCCGATTCGCTCGGTGGACCGGATTACGATTGGCTCCGGCAGCCGGGGTCCCATCACCGAAAAGCTGCAGAAGGAGTTCTTCAGTGTCATTAACGGCGAGAAGCCGGATACGGAAGGCTGGCTGACCCCCGTCCGCAAGTAGCCGGGGCCGCAGTGGAAGCAAAGGAAAAGGGCGTTTGGAATTCCAGACTCCCTTTCCTCCCCCGAGATTAGCCTCGTGCAACATCACCCGCGGTACCTTATTGTTGTACCAGGAGTGCGATTCGGATGCCAGCAGAAAGTAGGTTCGGTCCACAGGTTTTTAGCGGCCTGGAATCATCGGTTTAGGCTCGCAGGGTTGTGAAGATGCTGTGCATAAAACAAAACTAGAAGGAATTGTTTTAACTCTATGAGAATAATTGGCTTGGACGCCGTTCGTCAGGAACGCGTCATCCTCGACTTCGGAGCCGTTATCACGGGCGTCACCGAGTTGCTCGATCCCTCCGTCCAAGAGCTCGACTACGTAGCTCCCGGCTTCATCGATCTCCAGGTGAACGGCTACGCCGGGGTGGACTACAACTCGCCCGTGACCAGCCACGAAGAGATCGCCCGGAGTTTGCGGGTGCAGTTCGCCTGCGGTACTACCCGTCTGCTGCCTACCGTCATCACGGGCACCTACGAGGGGATGCGTGGCTCGCTCGCCAATCTCTATGCCGCCAAGCAGGCGCTGCCGGAGGGGATCGCCATCGAGGGATTCCATGTCGAAGGCCCGCATATTTCCGCCGAGGAGGGTCCGCGAGGGGCCCATCCGATTCAATGTGTGCGGAAGCCTGACGTCGACGAATACAAGGGCTGGCAAGAGGTTACGGGTGGTTTAGTGAAGTTGGTTACCATCTCTCCCGAGTGGCCCGAGGCGCCCGCCTACATCGAGGCGCTTGTGCGCGAAGGCGTAGTTGTGGCGATCGGGCACACGGGAGCCAACCGCCAGCAGATCCAGGACGCGGTGTCGGCCGGCGCGACACTTTCGACGCATCTGGGCAACGGGGCGCATGGCGTGCTGGCGCGGCACCCCAACTATTTGTGGGAGCAGATGGCGGAGGATCGCCTCGCCGCCGATTTCATCGTCGACGGGATTCATATTGGAGAGGCTTTCCTGCGGGTCGCTTTGCGGGCAAAGGGGGTGGAGCGGTCGATTCTGGTGACGGACGCCAGCGCCCCAGCCGGTGCCGCCCCGGGCCGGTACCAGTTGGGCGACCAGTGGGTGGACCTGACGCCGGATGACCGGGTGGTCCTGGCGGGCCAGACGCGTTTGGCGGGCAGCGCGTTGAAAATGCACAAGTCGATTGAGAACGTGATGCGGATGACGGGGGTTACGTTGCCGCAGGCGGTGACGATGGCCACCCGCAATCCGGCGCGGGTGGGCCGGATCAGCGGCCGCCAGCGCGGCTTGGTGACGGGCGAACGGGCGGACTTCGTGGTGTTTTCGATGGCCGAGGGCCAGATCCAGGTGGAAGAGACGTGGATCAGCGGCGAGCGGGTTTATCAGGCCGCTTAAGCCTCGCTTGAAGAGTGCCAGGGGCTGCCTTTAAGATATGGGTAGCCCCACCGGGACGACCCGGTACCCAGTAGTAGGCTTAGCCAGGACGACTTGGCATCAGATCTCTGCCCCAGGAGTTGATGCCATGACCCACACCCACTTCGACGCTCTCCCCCTCGTCGATGTCTCCGGCCTCCAGGCCTCCGACCCGGCCACACGGCTCGCCACCGCCCAAGCCCTCGGCCGCGCCGCCCGCGACTGCGGCTTCTTCTACGCCACCGGCCACGGTCTTCCCACCGCACTCACCGAAGCCCTGATCACCCAAGCGCAGTCCTTCTTCGCCCTCCCCATCGAAGAAAAGATGCGCTGGTACATCGGCCTTTCCCCCAACCACCGCGGCTACGTCCCTGAAGGCGAAGAGACCTTCGCCGCCGGCACCTACGATCGCAAAGAAGCCTTCGATCTCAGCTTCGAGCTGCCCACCCTCGACCCCACAGCCCCCACCCTCGGCCCGAACGTCTGGCCCAGTCTCCCCGGCTTCCAACCCGCCGTCAGCGCCTATTACAACGCCGCCTTTGCCCTCGGCCGCACCCTCCTCCGCGGATTCGCTCTCGCCCTCGACCTCGAAGAATCCTACTTCGACCGCTTCGTCACCCAGCCGCCCTCCCAACTCCGGCTGATCCACTATCCCTATCTCCCGGATGTCGTGGACGCCCCCGGCATCGGCGCCCACACCGACTACGAGTGCTTCACCATCCTGCTCCCCACCGCCCCCGGCCTCGAAGTGATGAATGGCGCGGGAACTTGGATTGATGCCCCGCCCGTCCCCGGCGCGGTCGTCATTAACATCGGCGACATGCTCGAAACCTTTACAAATGGCGAACTGATCGCCACCTCCCACCGCGTCCGGAAAGTGGAGCAGGAGCGCTACTCGTTCCCCCTCTTCTTTACCTGTGACTATCACACCCTGGTCGAGCCCCTCCCCCCATTCGTTTCCGCATCGAACCCGGCCCGCTACCCGGCCCTTGTGGCCGGCGAGCATCTCTACGCCCAAACCGTCCAGAGCTTCACTTATCTCAAACAACGGCTCCAGCGGGGGGAACTCCGCCTGCCGGACGGCGCCCGGCCCCTGTCCTCCTTCGGCCAGGAAGCCAGGACCAAATGACCCTGCTCGAAGTGGCTCAACGCCAGCCGACGCTCCCCAACCCCGCCGTCCCCGAATGGACCATGGGCTGCTTCCGTCGCCGATCGATCACGTTCTACTCCGGGGAAACCGATACGGAAACCCAGGTCTACTGGCTCCAATCCGGCCGCCTCTGCGCCGACTTCCGGTTCGGCCTTCCCGGCCAGGTGGAAGCGGGCGTGGCCGAGGCGACGTGGGACGGCCGGCAGATGCGATGGTCTCAATGGACGGCTCTCGATGACCGCGACAAGTGGCCGGAACCGGGCGAGTTACGCCGTGTCGGCAACAGCCTGATCGAATTCGCCCCCAGCGGCGCCTATGTGGAGGACTGGCGGCTGCAACCGCACGAACCCGGCATGGTGGCCGGACTTCGCCTGGTCGACGAGACCGACGAGGCTACCGGGCAGATCGTTCACTCGGGCGGCGGTCTCGTCGTATGCGGCCAACATCTCGCTCTCATCCGCGGCGGCGCCTCGTTCACTGCGGCTTACGGAGTCCGCCAGTCCGACGGGGCAGTCTCGCCCGTCCTGCGCCTCGACGGCAATGATCCTGGCTGGAGCCTTGAGGGCTTTGAACCGGGCCCTGGCGGGCTCACGCAAAAGCTGGTCTGCCAAGGCCGCCGCATCCTGCGCCGCTATACGGTCGACACCCTGATCCCCCACTTTTCGTTCCCTGTCGCGACCTCGGCCACGGATTTTGGCCAGCAGTGGCTCGAGCGGGAGGCCGGTACCGTACTGGCTCTGAGCCGTACGGTCTACTAGGGCGGAATCTGGCGGCGCCAAACAGAACTGTGTTATCCAGGAGGCTTGCCGCCCCATCGCTGGTTCTTCGTTGTCTTCTTTCTCGTTTCTTTCGGCGTGCGGCTGTTCTACTCCCATACGCTGTTTTTGAACCCCGACGAGTGCTTGCACGTGAACGCCGGTTCCTCCGCTCAATGGGCGGTGTATCATCATCCGCCGCTCTTGCTGTGGTGGCTCTGGGCCGCGACACTCGTCTCGAATCAGGAATGGTGGCTGCGCCTGGCGCCCTGCCTCGCCGGGGCGATTACGCCTATCGCGGCGGGCCTGTGGCTGCGCCGGTGGATGCACCCCGCCGCCGCATGGGGGCTCGCCTCTCTGCTCGCATTCACCCCGAATCTCGTTCTGCTCTCCGTCCAACTGCGCGGCTACTCGATGGCGCTTCTCGGCATCGCCATGGCTCTCTATGCGTTGGACCGCGCCTACAGCGAAACCAGCCGCCGTTGGCTGCTGATCCATTTTGCCGCCCTCGCCTTCGCCATCCTCGCCGAGTTCATGACGGCGTGGGTGGCCTTGGCGATGGGTTTGTATGGGCTCCTTCGCTTGCTGCGGGAGCGGGAGGTTCGGAGTCTCGTCCCGGCCTGGTGCGTCGGGCAATCCGTATGCGTGGGCCTCTACGTGGTCCTTTATCTTTTCATCGTGCGTCCGATCGTCGAGCAGCATACGCCAGCGGGGTTGGTCGACATCTACCTCCGGGGCGCGTTTCCGCGGCCCGGCGAAAGCTTGCTGCGGTTCACCGCGATCGGGTCCTTTAAACAGGTGGTCTACATCACAGGAAGCATGGCGGGTGGCGCCGTGGCGACGGCTTTCCTGCTCCTCGGCCTCTTCCATTGGTCCATCCGAAGGGACAGCCGCGTGATCCTTATTACCGCGCTCGTATTGACCGTCCTGGGGGCGATCGGCGAGTTCTTTCCGTACGGACGCAGCCGCCACACCGTAGCCCTGGGCTTGCTCAGCCTGGCCGCCGTTGGTGCCGGCCTCGACGTTGTCGCCCGGCGCTGGGCGCCGATCCGCTGGGCCGCGCCGGCTGCGATCCTTGCCTTGGCCTTCCTCACGCCACTGTCCGACGTCCACAATCTGCCCCTGGAGGTCTGGAACAAGCAGAACTGGGACCGCTCGATTGCGCATTTCGAGCGGCTGGTTCCGCGTGGTGCAACCGTATTGGCCGACGGCGAGGCGTTGCAGATGCTCCAGGCGCGCCTGGCCGCGCGGAACGACCGGGCGCGGCACACCGGCGAGCCGAACACGCTAGGAGTCCTGGGCATCACGATGGTATCGCCCACTTGGGATTGGCCCGCGATCCCGGACGAGCGGGTGACCGCGGAAGCTTCCCGCTTGCCCGAAGGAATTTGGCTGCTCGATACGGGATTCAACGTCGGTTGGGCCAGGACGCGCTGGCGCGCGCTCGGCGTGGAGGTTCTGGTGGATGAGCCAGGCGTCTTCCTCCTCGGCCGCTTGCGGCCGGCGTCCCGTTCGAGTAAGCTCATCGACGAAGTGAGGCCCGGCAAATGAAAAAGACAACGCCCACGCGGCGCGAGATTATGGAGCGATGCATCACGGGAGGCCTGCTGGCAGGTTCGGGCGCTCTCTCGCAAATGCAATTGTTGGCTTACTGGGAAGAAACCGAAAAGCAGGCGATGAAGCCGACGGCGGCCGATGTCCTGGGACCGTTCTTCCGCAAGGGCGCTCCCAATCTCCGGACCCTGCGCGGGCCGAAAGATCCCGGGTTTCCTCTGCTCGTATCCGGCCGCGTAGTGAACGTGAAAGGCCAGTTGGTCGAAGGCGCCACTGTGGATTTCTGGCACGCCGACCATGCCGGACGCTACGATACGCGCGGGTATAAGTTCCGTACGAAAGTGACTCCGGACGCCAAGGGCGACTATGCCGTCGAAACCATCTTTCCCGGCCACTATGGCGACCGCCCCGCGCAACACATCCACTATCTGATCGCCGCACCGGGCCATAAGCCCCTCATCACCCAAGCCTACTTCGCCACCGACCCGTTCTTTGAAGGCGACCCGGTGAAGAACTGGAACAAGCGGGGCTTGGCCGCCAGTCGCGATCTGATCATGCCGGTAAAGCTATTCGAAGGCCCCGCCGCCCCGCGCGCCGAGATTCGCTTCGATATTGTCTTGGAGAAGGCGTAAATGGCTGACCGCACTTTGGCGGCGGCCGCGATTCCCGGCACGCTGGCGTTCGCTCACGATGGGCTGACCCTCTCGGCGCTTTGCCGCGATAACATCATCCGAACCTGGACGGTGGAGACTGGCAAACTGGCGTCCGAAAAACTCGTCCCGCCGCGCAGCGCGCTGCTCTCCGCCGGCCGCTGGGCCGAACGGGTGGACAAGGCCAACGTGCGGGTTTGGGACCTGACAGCAGACCGCCAGATCCAGATCCTAAACGGCGTCGCGATGAACCGGGCCGCGCTGTCCAGTGATGGCAAGTGGCTCGCAGCGGCGGATACGGCCGGCCGGCGGGTGGAGATCCGGGAGGTTGCCACCGGCAAACAACGGCACGTGCTGGCGGATGGCATCGGCGGCACGGCGGCGCTACGGTTTTCTCCCGACGGCGGCCTGCTCGTCAGCACCAACTACGATAACGACGTCCGCGTCTGGCGGACCTCCAGCGGCGAACTGGTCAAGAAGATGGAAGACCTGACGGGCGCGATGTTCGCGGCCGAGTTCACGCCCGACGGCCAGCGGCTGGTCATGGCGGGGCTCGACGAAACCGTCTACATCTGGGACGCGAAGACCTTCGCGCTGCTCAAGAAATTGGGTGGGCACGGCGAGACGATCTCGGCTTTGGCCATCTCGCCGGATAGCAAGACCATCGTCACCGGGGGCTTCGATGTCCTGGCCGAGAAGAATCCGGTGAAGGTCGTCTTCTGGGACCTGGCGAGTGGCAAGATCCTCAAGACGGTGCGGGCCCCGCACCGGGTGGCTTCGCTCGCGTTCTCACCCGATGGAAAGTGGGTCGCCATGGCGGCGGGCGAAAACGAAATCGGTCTGTGGGCGCGGTAAGCAGCGCCCACTACAGATCAAAACCAATCCTCACAGCCGATGGGCTGCCCGGGCGGAGGAGCAAGCGGCTTGGCCATCGCCGGCGGCTTCCCTTCCCGCACGAACCGGTCGATGGTAGCTGCCGCGAGCGGCCCATCGGCCTTCATCTGCAGTAACCCGTCCATGGCCAGCGCCCGCGCCGAAACCTGGGCGCCTTCGTCCGCAGCGAGAACCATCAAGTGCTGCATCACCACAGTCCGCACGGCCTTCTGGATCTCGCCTTGCAGCCCTGTCTTCTTCACGGCGGACTTCGCCAGCACGGCTCGCATCACCTCTCCGAAGCCGGGGCTGCCCGCTACCCGCGCCGCCAACTGCTCCAGGCGGCCGGCGCGCTCCGGATGGAATAACAGTCCCACCGTGTGGCTGGCCGCCGACTCCGCTGCGCCCACCGGATCGAACGTCAATCCGGCCCGGCCGCGGAACGATTCGCGCGTTGTGCCGTAGCCGAAAGCGTGGGGCGGCAGCAGCGCCAGAATGCGTTCGGGAATTTCGAGTTCCGCTGGGTCGATGGTGGCGAGGACGGCCGTAAGGGCGCGCCGCTGTTCGGCGGGCTTCACGGGTTCGGCGATCTTCTGTCCGTCGCCGCGGAGGGCGTAGTTGTAGTCGACGCCGCCAATGACTTTGGTGGCGGCTTCGGTTTGATAGCGATGCAGCAGATACATCGGCACTAGCGTATCTCCGAGGGCGGACATTGGCTGGCCCATCGGCAAGTTATCCTCACCAAAGCGCGCGAGTATCTTGCGGCGGACCTGCATCATGCGGTTCAGTTCGTCGACGGCGTTTGCGCCGTTGTCCCAGAGATGGGCCACGGGGCTGGCGCCGCCCTCGTCCCGCGCATCCTGGTCGCTCAAAAACCGCAGACGGTCCAGCGTCAGCGATCCGCCCAAATAGCCCCAACCGATTGCCATCTTGTCCCATTCGCCCAACCCGGTGGCGTAGGCATTGGCCAAAGTCGGCTTGCCGTTGATGTCCAAGTCGATCTGCGGGTGCGGATAGTCCATCACGCTCGCTTTGCCATTCACACTGGCGGCGAAGTTATGGGCGAGGCCCAGGGTGTGGCCGACTTCGTGGGCGGAGAGCTGGCGGAGGCGGGCGAGGCCCATCTCCCGCATGGCCGGGTTGGCAGCCTTGCCCCGTTCGTAAGGCGCCAACACCCCTTCGGCAATCAGATAATCCTGGCGCACCCGGAGCGACCCCAGCGTGACGTTGCCTTTCATGATCTCGCCGGTCCGCGGATCGACGATGGAGGCCCCGTAGCTCCAGCCGCGTGTGGACCGGTGGACCCAGTTGATCATGTTGTAGCGAACGTCCATGGGGTCCGCACCTTCGGGCAACATCTCCACCGTGTACTGTCCCGCGGGAAATGCCTGCGCCCACCACCGGGCGCCTTCGAGCAGCGCGGATCGCACCGGCTCCGGGGTGCCCGGGTCGAGATAGTAGCGGATGGGCAGCCGGTGCCGCACGGCCCAGCGCTTGGTCATCGGCTCGCCGAGGGGCGTCGAATAATCCATGTAGGTGACGGCGTTGAAGCTCGACCGCGGGTCGAGCGCCTTCGGGGTGAAGCCGGGGCCCGGCAGCGCGACCAGGCTGTAGTGCTCCCGGACGGTGAACGCCTCGGCCGAAGGCGATACGCTGCCGACCAGTCCCCCCTGCGGTTCGCCGGTGAAGGTCAGCATCACCTCCACTTCTGTGTTCCGCGGAAACGATTTCGTGCGCTCCATCCAGACGGCGCTGCGGGTCGCATCCACGCGGTAAGTTCCCGCCCGCGCGCGCCGCACCGTCGCCGCGGCGTCATGACCGTCCCGGACAAAGAACGGGGTCGCGTCGACGAGCACCCGTTGTCCCTCCTCGGCGGCCGGGGCAAATCCCCAATGCACGGTGCTGGCGAACGAATCCGCCACAGCCTGTTGTTCGGCGGCGTCGGCCGAGGAGGAGCGGAACCGCCGGTTGCCTTCGATCAGCAACACTTTTGGCCCGACGCGCTCAAACCGCACGAGCCTCGTTCGAACCAAGCCCGGCCGGTAGGGAAGTATAGAGCAAAACCTCTTCGCCCCACCGCGCAATTTCGAGATACAGGCTGCCCGTCTTCCCGTCCCAATAGAGCGGGAACAGGCCGTCCATTTTCGTCATTCCGGCCGTTTTTTCCGCAATCGATGCCCCGGCGGCCAAGGCAGAAGTAACCAGCAAAAAGGCGAGTAACCGTAACATCCCGTTAGTATCGCACCGGACGGGCTAGTATTCGGCCGCATCGAGCGAAACCCGCACCACCTCCCGGTCGTTTCGCCACACCATGTGCCGGTTTGCAAACGCCGGGTGCGACCAGACCACCGCTCCTAGCTCCCGCCGCCCGCCGGGGGAGGAGGTGGGCGCGATGACCTTGGCCCGCCCGATCTCGGTATACCCCGCCGGCGAGAGCCGCGCCATGACCAACTCGCCCCGGTCGTTCAGGATCAAGACGCGCTCGCCATTCGGCACCAACCAAGCGGAAACGTTTCGCGCCCGCTCCACGGTGGCGGCCTGCGACTCCCACACCCGCTCCCCCGTGTCCCGCCGGAGACACCGCAGTTGCCCGTAGCTGCAGATCCCATAGACATAGTCTCCGATGAGCAACGGCTGACTCATCAGGGCGTGTAGCTTGTCGCTGCGGATCTCATTGCCGGAGTTACTGCGCCACGCTAACTCCGGTGACTTGCCGTCCAGGCGCATCATGCGCGCCCCGTCGAAGAATCCGGAGACCAGTAGGCTATTGCCGCTCCAGGCTGGGGTAGCGATGGGCGTGTTCATGGTGACGGGGAACGGATGCGACCACTGGACGGCCCCGGTGTCGGGATCGAGCGCCTCCAACGCGCCGGCATGCCAGATGACCACCTCCGGCCGCTCGCGCTGGATCAGCACGGGCTGCGAGTAGCCTGGTTCGGACGTATCGCTGGCCAACGCCCGCCAGACCTCTTTTCCCGTCCGCTTGGCGAAGGCGACCACCTTGGCGTTTGCCATGCCGCCGACTACTGCAATCAAATTCGAACCCGCCACCAGCGGCGCACTCGACATCCCCCACCCCGGCACGACGGTTCCGTAGTCCCGCACGAAATCGACGCTCCAGAGCTCGCCTCCGTCACGGACGCGCAGGCATCGCAGGAGGCCCTTGGCGCCCAGGACGTAGACGCGGTCGCCATCCACGGTAGGCGTCGCGCGGGGCCCGTTGTTGTAGTCGAGGCCGCGATAGTCGGCCTCCCACTCGCGAGTCCAGAGCTGCTTTCCGGTTTTTTCGTCGAGGCAGATCACCCGCTCCGTTACGCGACTGCTCCCCGGTTGCGGCGAGTGGTCGAGTAGAAACACGCGCCCTCCAGCGATGGCCGGGCCGGAGTAGCCAGCGCCAATCGGGACCCGCCACTTCACCTTCAGGCCCTCGGCCGGGATGTGCTCCAACACCCCGCGCTCGGTCCAAACGCCTTGCCGGCCAGTGCCACGCCACTCCGGCCAGTCCGCAGCCCAAGCGACCAACAATCCCGCCAAAAGCCCCAAAACCAGCGCTCTAACGGCCCCGCGCCATGGCACTCCGGCTGGCGTATCCTGAGTATTAGTGTCCTCCCAGCTTGCGGTGCTGCCCTTGGCGCTACTCTTCATCCTGTTTTCCTGGTTCCTCTGGCTGAACGCGCTCCTGCTCCTCTTGGGAGGCGAGTACCAATACCGGTTGCAAACGCTCGGGGCGTTCCCCAGGTGGAGCCGGGCCCGCCGTTGGTTGATGCAAGCACTCAGTATCCCGTTTTTTTTCGTGTGGGCAGCACTCGCACTCTTCCTTGCGTACGCCGGAAGCGCCGCGATCTCGCTTGAGTCCGTGCACGGACTCAAGCGCCATCCTTTGGCGCTGCTGCCGATCCTGTGTGCTTGCGGGTTTATCTGGTGGACGACACCGGCGGAGGAACCCGCCCGCCCGATTATCGGCGAGATACCCCATCACAGCGCTCACATGCAGTTGTTGCGTTACGTGATCTGCCGAACGACGACCCGAAGGCTCGCCGTCCAGGCTGCAACGGTAGTGTTTGCCCTGCTCCCAGTGCTGGTCCTCCGCCTGCGCTCTTGATTCGTTCGGAACTACTTTCCTTCCCTTCACCGCCCTAGGCGCTCGACATCCAGATAGTAGGCCCCGCGCTCAGTTCCGTCTTCGGAGATCAACCAGGTCTGTAGTTCCATGGGCCCGGCCGGCAAGCGGACTTCGAACGCGACCGCCGCCTGGGCGGGGTCCACCTTTGTCTCCCGCTCGATCCCTCCGATCTTGATCCGCGCCTTCTGCAGGCCCGCGATGGCTTTGCCGGGCGTCTGTTCGCGGTTGCCCGGCGGCGGGGTGTAGGCCGCGCCCAGGGGTAGGTTCAACTCGGCGGGCCAGCGGCGCAGGGCGAAGCGGTAGCGGCCGGGGCGGGCTTCGAGAGCCCAGAAGCCATTGGCTACCGGACCCTGCAGAATCGACTTCTGGTTCCAGGTGGCGAGGGCGCCGTTACCGTGCCAGTCATGGGCCGTCAGCCGGACCGGGTTCTCCTGCGGGTCGCCGATGACGATGCGGGCGTACTCCCGGGCGCGGGCGGCGACCGTTTGCCACCAGGTTTCGTAGTCGCTGCGCAGTTGGGCGACGATGGCGGGTTCTTGGGCCGCGAGGTCGGTCTTCTGGCTGGGGTCGGCGAGGATGTCGTAGAGTTCGAGGCGCTTCGGCTCGGCGGGTCCGCCGGGCCCGGGGCTGACGAGGCGCCAGCGATCCGTCATCACCGCGGCCTGGCGCCAGGGGAGGAGCTCCTCCTCGCGTTGCGAATCGACGACGACGGTGCGGGCGGGCCAGGGTTGGCCGCGGAGGAGCGGCGCCCAGGAGCGGCCATGGAGCGGGAGGGGGGCGGCGCCGCGGGGTACGCCCGTGAGGTCGAGGAGGGTGGGCAGGACGTCGATGTGGGCGGTCAGTTGCGGGAGGTCCCGGCCTTGCGAGAAGCCGCCGGCTGGCCAGTGGAGGAAGAAGGGCACGCGGTGGCCACCTTCGTAGGCCGAGCCCTTGGCGCCGCGCATGCCGGCGTTGAAGACCTGGGCGCCGGCGGCGGTGCCGTTGTCGGTCGTGAAGATGAAGATGGTGTTTTCGGCGAGACCGGCGCTGGCGAGGTATTGGCGGAGTCGGCCGACGTTGTCGTCGATGTTCTCGATCATGCCGTAGAAGCCAGCTTCTTTGAGGCCTTGGACGTTCTGGTAGCGGGCCTCCTTATCGGCCGGCGACCACATGGGCCCGTGGGGCGCATTGGTGGGCAGGTAGCAGAAAAAGGGCTGCTTCGCCCGCACCGATTGCTCGATGAACCGCTGCGCTTCCTGGAAGAAGACGTCAGTGCAGAAGCCGGTGAACTTTTGGAGCTTGCCGTTGTGGCGGTACGTGTCGTCGAAGTAGTCGTTGCCGAAGTGATCGGGGGTTTGCCAGATGCCGCCGCCGCCGTGGATGAGGACTTCGTCGAAGCCTTTGTCCTGGGGGCGGCTGGGGTAGTTGTCGCCGAGGTGCCACTTGCCGAAGATGCCGGTGCGGTAGCCGGCGGCGCGAAGGCTGGCGGCGAGGGTGGTTTCGTTGTGGTGGAGGATGCTGCGGCCCTGGATGGTGTGCCAGGGGCCGGCGAGGTTGGAGTAGCGGCCGGTGAGGAGGGCGGCGCGGGTGGGA
>LNFE01000225.1 GCA_001464575.1 Acidobacteria bacterium Ga0077553
GTTTGACCAACTAATTCTTCTGCTGCCGCGTCACAATAGAAGGACACGGCATGCGCATTTTCTCAATCTTCCCCCTCCTCGCCGCCGCTGCCTTCGCGGCCGCCCCGTGCGAGGACGAAGCCCGCGCTCTCCGCCATACCCCCGCCAAGCCGGGCGTCCGGGCCGTCCTTGAATCCTGCGCCACCCGCCTGAACGCCCCCACCGCCCGTCTGGCCCTCACCGTCGCCGCTCTCGAAGGCAACGACTTCGCCGGCGCCCTCCGCCACCTCAAATCGCTAAAGCTCCCGGCCCTTCCCGACTATGTTGCCCTATTCACGGCACAAGCCCACGCCGGCCTTGAAGACAAACCAGCTACTCTGGCCGCCTTAGCGCCGCTGCTCAGCTCCGGCGCCCAATCCCCTCTGCTCCCCAAAGCAGCTCTGCTTGCCGCCACGGCCAGCGAGCCCGCGGCCGCCGTCACCCTGCTAGAGCGCCTACGCCCCCAACTCCAGCAACCCGCCGCCGAGCTCGCCCTGGCCCAAGCCTACCAAGCCGCCGGTCGCCTCGACCTCGCCGGGGTCACCTTCGCCCGCGTCTATTTCTACTATCCGCTCTCGAAAGAAGCCGCCCTCGCTGAACCGGCGTGGCGCGCCCTCGGCGCACCGGACAACACTCCCGAAAACATCATGGCCCGCGTCGAAAAGCTCCTCCCGTCCCTTCCGGGCCGCGCCCGCCAGGACCTGCAGGACATTTCCGGCGACCTCGCCGAGGTCCGCCGCGCCGCCGCTGATTACTACTCCCGCCAGTATCCCGCCGCCCTCTCCGCACTGCACGCCGTGAAGACCCAGGACCCCGCCATCGACGCCGAACGCACCTATTACCTCTATCAAACCGCCCGGCGCGCCAATCGCAACGCCGACCGCGAGGCCGCCTTCGCCCGTCTCGCCCAGCACCACTCCCGCTCTCCCCGCTTCCTCGAAGCCCTTTTGCCTGAAGCCTACCGCCACCTCACCGAAAACGAATTTGAGGCCTACGAGCCGCTCTACCAGACCTGCGTTACCAACTTCCCCGAAGACCCTCGCGCCGCCTTCTGCCATTGGAAGATCACCTGGTCGAACTATATCCGCCGCCGACCCGCCGCGATCAACCTCCTTCGGGAACACGCCGAAAAGTATCCCCACTCGGATAAAGTTAGCGCCGCTTTGTATTTTCTGGGACGACTGACTAGCGACCCCACTTACTTCCAGGCCGTCGTCGCTCGCTATCCCAACACCTATTACTCGCTTATCGCCTCCGACCGGCTGAAGGAGAACGCCGTTTCCCTCCGGCCCAACGTCTGGCTGACCCAACTCCGGTTCACCGCGCCGCCCGCCATCCCGTCGCAGGAGTCGTCCGCCTCGCGGCTTCGCATTGAACGAGCCCGCCTGCTCCTCGCCGCCGGGCTCGACGCCTTTGCCGAATCGGAACTCCGCTTCGGCGCCCGCGAGGAACAGGTGCCCCTGCACGTCGCCATGGAGCTTGCCGCCGCGCTGCAACGAGCCGGGAAAGTAGACCGCGGCGTCCGCACGATTAAAGGGCTTCTCCCCGGCTACCTCAGCTTCCCGTTTGCCGCCGTCAACGAAAAGTTCTGGCAACTCGCCTTTCCGATTCCCTACCGGGCATCGCTAGAAAAATATGCCCGCCAAGCCGAAATCGACCCCTTCGTCTTCGCCGGGCTCATCCGCCAGGAGTCTGAATTTAACGCTTCGGTCGTCTCTCCGTCGAACGCTTACGGGCTCTCGCAGATCCTGCCGTCCACCGGCCGGGACCTCTCGCGCCGGGTCGGCATGAAGGGTTTCACCCCGCGTATGCTCTTCGATCCCACGACGAACATTCACTTAGGAACCTATTACATCCGCCACTTACTCAACTCGCTCGAAGGCAACTGGCACGAAGCCCTGGCCGCTTATAACGGCGGGCGCACCCGAGTCATCAAATGGCGTACCTTCGCGCAGTACCGCGAGCCGGCCGAATTCATCGAAACGATTCCGTTCGATGAAACGCGCGGTTACGTCCAAGCCGTTCTCCGCAACGCCGCGGTCTACAAGCAACTGTACGAAGGTAAACCGGTGGAGATCGCCTATCCGGATCCTCCGCAGCCCCCGGCCATGGCTCCCGCTGCCAAGGCCACCGTCCGCAAGGCTGCCCCGGCCAAGCCCGCCGCGCGGCGGGCTGCGCCCCGGCCGGCCAAAAAGCACAAATAGGTGCCCGGCTGGCTTCGCTGGCCATCGGTCTCGGGCGGCTTCCGGGCGGGGATCTATCGCCGGGTTCTCGCAGCAAATCAAAACCAGCGGGGTCTGCTCCTCTGTCGTCAATACGTCTAAATCGCCAATTCCATCCAAGTCCAGCAGCTCGATCCGGTCGAACTGAATGCCTTCCGGACCACTGAGCCGGTGCGGCCGCCACTCCCCACCGGCCAACCGTTGCAGCCACCAAATCCCCTCCTTACCGGAGCTCCGTTCGCACGCCAAAACCAGATCGTTCCAGCCGTCCCCGTTGATGTCGCCCATCGCCACGGCCTTCGCGGTGCCCGCGCCGGCCGGATAGCGCAACGCATGTTCCTGCCAACGGTCGCCGCCACGTCCGTCCTCCCATCTCCGTTGATGTCCCCCCAGGCGGTGAACACCACCTCGCGCCCATTCGCCCCCATGTCGTGACGATCCCAGTCGGGATTGTGCAGCCAGAAGACCCCACTCGGTCGCTCACCAGGATGTCGTCGTTCCCGTCACCGTCCATATCCTGCGAGGCCAGCGTCATCGTCCAGCCCACCGGCGCCAACCGCCGCCCCGTCCACTAGGTCAACTCGCGCGCGCTGCCCTGCGCCGGCGGCGACAGCGAAACCAGCTTTGCCTCCGCCGGGTTGGCCGTCGACTTCCCGCCCACAACGATATGCTGCCGCTGGTCACCAGGAAGCCGGATCGGCAGCGTTTAGATCCAGCGCATTTCGGATCGGCCGCCGGAATCGCCTCGGTCTTCTAGCGGGGCCGCCAATGCACGCACACGCCCGTCGGCTGGCCTCTCCGCAGGAACTGATCCCGTCCGGAGCTCCTTCCCGATCGACTGCAGCGAACACGGCGTCTTCCGCCGCGCAGACCAGCTCCAGCGTTTCTGACTTCCACGGCTCGGACGGTCTTTCGGGTTGCCGGTACACCCGCACGGTGCGCCCGTCCCTCCAACCCGTAGCAATATCCATCTGGCGATCCCGGTCAATGTCGCCGAGCCGGACCCCGTCGGCGCCCTCTTCACGAGGCATCGATGGTATGCCGCCGCCATGGCTCCTCGGCGTGCAGGATGGCGGCCAGAATCAGGAATCGAATGACGTTGCGTTTCACTACGCACGCTCCTTGGTATGTTCTGGAGATTGTCCCGCCGGATCTCGAGCCTGGCCCTGGGGCAGAATAGCGCGGTAGCAGCGCCAGGTTCCTAGTCTTCCCGGTGGCCGGTCTTCTCCACCCCGGCCTAGAGACTAAGAAATAAACGGTTCCACCGAATCCGCGACGGCGTGAATAGCGGTGGTGTGGGAACTCCGCCCGATCCGAGGCGATCGTCCGGCGGATCGAAGGAGAAGTAAATGAGGGCCGGCGTGCCCTTGATGTCCCGTTGATCCACGAAGCCGAGATATCTGCTATCCAGGGATCGGTCGCGGTTGTCGCCCAGCACGAAGTACTTGCCCGGAGGCACGATCAGCTCCCCGTTCGCGGTGGCTTTGGTGATGGCCTCGAGCCAGGACGGATGCAGCGGCGCTGTTGACGGATTGCCCACCGGGAAAAAATCCCGGAAGTCGTCGACAAAAGAGTCCAGGTGCGAGACGAAGGGTTCCTGCGGCTCACGTCCATTGACAAACAGCTGCTTTTTCACGATCCGAAGCCGGTCTCCCGGCAGAGCCACCACCCGCTTGATGAAGGTCGCGTTCTGGTTCTGAGGACTTCGATACACCACCAACTGGCCTCGTTCCGGCCTCCCGGCTCCGAATGACTGCGTGAGAATCCGGTCGCCGACGAGAACGGTATTCTCCATGCCTCCCGTGGGTACCACATAGGCACGAAAGAAGACAGAAAGGGCAAAGGCTATGACCCCGAGCAGGAACGAACCATACTTCCACGTGGCGCTGTCGTCCTTCGGCATGGCTCTTCCTGCCCGGACGAGGAACCCGGCAGCGATGGCGGAGAACACCCATCTCAGGGCGAGCGTCGGCCACTCGGACCGGAAATCTCCTTCGAAGGCAACGAGCAAACTCGACCCGGCCAGCGGCGCGAGCAGGAAAAGCGCCATGCCGAAAGCGGCCCACCGAATTCGTTGCCGGACTCCGGCCGTGAACAACGCGGAAAGGCCAAACAAGAAAAGGCCAGGGATCGGACTCCACAGCCCAACCACACCGTGCAGCACTGTGAGCAATCCGGCCACAACAGTCCCGAATCGCACCGATGGGTGGCTGTTTCGTTGGGGTTCGGCGTTCACGGACACTCGAAATATTTTCGCTCAATAGGGACAGGCCTTCCACGGCCGCCCATCCCGGAACTCGCTGGACCGCCTGCCACGTTGAAACCAGAGGGGAGATATCGCCTTGGTTGCAACCAACGATGGAAGCGACCCAAACCACCTTCGGTCAACCCAATTGGGCTGCAACCAGAGCGGAGACATCCGCGCCAACGAGAAACCAAGACCGGTCCTCAAGGAGACCACATCCCATGCCAAAAACCATCAGAATCCTGTCCATCGACGGCGGGGGCATTCGCGGGCTGATCCCCGCGGTGATTCTCGGGAAGCTCGAAAGGCTCACCGGGCAGCCCATCGCGCACCTGTTCGACCTTGTCGCCGGAACATCGACCGGCGGAATCCTGGCGCTGGGTCTGTCGAGGCCCGGGCCCGACGGGCGGCCGTTATTTGCCGCCGAGAAAATGGCCGAGTTGTACGAGAAAGAGGGGAACACCATTTTCACAACTTCTCTTTGGCGGAAGATTCGCTCCGTCGGCAGCCTGACCGAGGAGCGGTACCCCGCACATGGTATCGAGTCCGTTCTGAAACACTACTTCGGGGCCTCCCGGTTGAAGGATGCCTGCACCGACGTGCTCGTGCCGAGTTACGAGATCGAACGCCGGGTGCCGTTCTTCTTCCGGAGCGCCATGGCGCGGGAACGGGCCGACTACGATTTCCCCATGTGGTTGGCTGCGAGGGCGACGTCGGCCGCGCCGACTTACTTCGAACCAGCCAAAGTACCGGCAGGCCAGGATCATTGGGCACTCATCGATGGCGGTGTCTTTGCTAATAATCCAGCCGCTTGTGCTCTCGTCGAAGCCCGTACCCGCTACCCGGAGGCGACCGACTTTGTGGTGGTCAGCGTCGGCACCGGCATCCGGTTGAAGCGATTCGCCATCGAAGACGCGCAGAAGTGGGGCGCTGCGCGCTGGTTGCGGCCGGTGCTCGATATCGTTCTCGATGGCGGCAGCGCGACCGTCGACTATCAGTTGCGGCAGCTGATTGGCGCTGACTACCACCGGTTTCAGGCCAGTCTGCAACCCGGTGAGGATGCCATGGACGACGTCCGGCCCAAGACGCTGCGGGCCCTTCGTTTGCAGGCCGAAGGCCTGTGCCGGGAGCGCGCCGGCGAGTTAATCGCTCTGGCGGATCGGCTGGTCGCCATTGGCCGGAGCCGCCAAAAGCTGGCCGCGTAGGGCTCGGCCGAACGGCGGCGAAGTGAAATCAAAAGAAACAGCTTCGCCGCCGCCGCGTCCCTATCAACATAGGATAATGGCAAGAACTCGAAGCATGACGAAACTCCCGCATCTGCTCCTGATCGCTGTCGCCCCGCTTGGTGCGCAGACGATTTGCGAGCCAACGCCGATGTACGCCATCTGCGATATCGTCTTCGACGCCCCGGCGGGCGCCACTCTGCAGGCCGAGGTCCGTTCACCGCGCCATCGCACCTTTCTGATGCCGGCGTTCGCCTCCGCACCCGGCAAACTGACCATCCGCGTCTCGCCGACCCTGGCCGGCCAATGGGACTACCGGCTCACCTCGAGCCTGCCTGCCTACCATGGCAAGACCGGGAGCTTCGAAGCGCTTCCCAACGACCATCCGGGCTTCGTGGTCCCCGCCAATTTGCGGCACTGGGCGACAGGGGAGGACCGGCAGCCGCATCTGTGGCTCGGCGCCACGGGAGGCGATGCCGAACTGCTCGCGACCCAGAAGTTTAATCATGTACGTCTCGTGCTCGATCAATCCAAGCTCGACGAAATCGAGAAACAGATCCGGGCGTATAACGAAAAGCGCATCACGGTCGATCTCGTTTTGAGCAACCTTCCCGCCATGTGGCAGGAGCGCGAGAAGACGCTCAAATACCTTATCGGACGCTTCTCGGCGTTCAATCTCACGTGGCAACTTGAAGGCTCGCGCGCCGCGTTAAAAGAGACGGGCCTCGCCCTCAAAAAGCTCGACCCGTATGGTCATCCGCGCACGGCGGTCACCAGCGACACCACCGCTCCTCTCCTCGCCGATGGCTGGGCCAACTATATCGTCTACTCCACCGTCGACGACCAGCTCGGAGCCATTGAGCATCAGCTTTATACGGCCCCCAAGGTCAGCCTCGCCCTCGAAGAACGCGCCGACGCCGAGGAGTTCCGCCGCCGGCTTTGGAACATGTGGTTCAACGGGCAGTACCCCACGGTGAAGCTCGCAAGCGAAAAGGGCGCCAAGTACGTCGCCGCCTGGCAGGAGCTGTTTGCACGCACCCGTCATTGGGATATCGAGCCGTACTTCGACGTGGATGGGGCGCGGGCACTGGCCCTCGAAGGGGTCGAGTACATCGTCTACATCGAAAAGCCGGCGATCCCGGTGGAGGTTCTGGTCGAGAAGCACTCTTACGACGTCTACTGGTTCAACCCGCTGACGGGCGAATACACGAAGGAAAAGAAAGACTGGAAGGGCGAGAAGTTCGTCGCTCAGCCGCCGTCGACCGACCACGACTGGGTCCTCCATTTGAGTCGCGATGGCCGCAAGGAAGGGATGCTCAAAAGCTACAAGTTCGAGTCCCGCCTGCCGATGGTGCAGGAGTTGGAGATGCAGGATAAGATGCTGCCGTTCGAGATCGTGGAGCCGCAGTCGGACACCATCAGCCGCAAGAATCCGCCGGCGTTCTCCGTTAAGATTCGCCGCCCCACCCGCGCCACGCGAACGATGATGTTTCTGTGGACCGGCGAGGTCGTCACGGGCGGTCAGGGCGCCCGCGTGCTCGGCACCGGTGAGAAGGGGCAGTTGAAGATTCCACCCGACATGACGCTGCAGTATCCCGCTGTGCTCAGCTTGCGCGTCGTTGGCATGAATGCCAACGGCAAAATCTACGCCGCTGATAAAGTCCTTCGGCTCACGGAATGATCCTCGCGATTGATGTGTGTAACGAGGTGGGTTCGATCGCCCTTCTATCGGGAACCAACCTGCTCGAAGAGCGCCGCTTGGAATCGCCGGACGGCTTTGGGCACATTCTCTTTGGGGCCATCGAGGAACTGTTGGCCGCGCACCAGGTGCCGCTGAGCGCGATTACTCTCTTTGCCGTCGCCACGGGGCCGGGCTCGTTTACGGGCGTCCGCATTGGCCTTACGG
This sequence comes from Acidobacteria bacterium Ga0077553, assembly GCA_001464575.1. Taxonomy (GTDB): domain Bacteria; phylum Acidobacteriota; class Terriglobia; order Bryobacterales; family Bryobacteraceae. The sequence goes on from LNFE01000225.1 coordinate 7,615, forward strand.
CGGCCAAGGGGCTCGCGTTCGCCACGGGGAAGCCCCTGGCGGGGGTAACGAATCTTGAAGCGTTGGCGAGCCTCGGAGAGGGTCCGCTGCGCGCCCCGATTTTTGATGCCCGTCGGGGCGATGTCTACGCCGCCATCTACGACGACGCGCTCAACGTAATCGTTCCGCCGGTGGTCTGCCCGCTGGAGGAGTTTCCGTTGGGAAATGCCCGCCGCATCGACGCTGGGCCGCTGCTCGCCGCAGCCGTGGGCCGCATTGCCGCGCAGCGCGGTGGCGTTCACCCCGCTGCGGTGGACGCCACTTACGTGCGGCCGTCGGACGCCGAACTGCTCCACACCTCATCGTGAAACCGGTCGCAGCCGATGCAGAGGTTTTCATACACCCTGCCGTCTTCGAGAATCACGCGGCTCTTGCGCCGGAACTCCTCTTCCGTCCAGCCGAAGCGGAGGCCCATTTCCTGCGGCTGACCGCGGTTAATGGCGATATAGACCGGCTCGTTGCGGCGCCGGGCCAGGATTTGTTCGAGCGGCTCCTCGCGCACGTTGCCGATGGGCCGCTTGGTCTTCAGACAGCACGGGTAGACGTTCCCGTTGGGTTCGATCGAGACCTCGGAGCCTTCACCGCCGAGGAAGTTCAACCCGCCGCTCCATTGGTTGCAAAAGTTGTCGGCCAGCGTGGCCGTCGAAAGCCCGTTCTTCCAAGCCCGGCCGCGCGGCCACAGCTTCCCGATCCACTGCTCGGGCGTCGCGCCGAACATGCTGTAGTCGCCGCCGTCGGCCTCGAGCATGGCGATGACTTTCTCACGCCGTTCGAGCATTCCGGCGTGGAACTCGTCCATTCCGGAAACTGAGATCGTCGTGACATGGTGCGCCCGCAGTTCGGCGATCAGTTTCGGTGTCAGCAGGTCGCCGGTTGTTTGGACGATGATCCGGGTGCGATCGCCGTATTTGGCGTAGAGCAGGTCGAGCGACGGATAGAGTACCGGTTCGCGAACCGGGTCGAGCAGCACCTCGCCGCCGGCCAGAATCACTTTGCCGAGTTGGTCCGGGAAGTTGGCGATGATGGGCCCGGGGTCGGTATGCTCGGGCATTCCATTCGGATAGGGGCGGAAGCGGTCGTCGTAGCAATGGTCGCAGGTGCGGTGGCAGAGCCACGTAATCACGTAGTAGATCGAATCCATTAATTATTTGCGCCGCAACTCCACTGGGGCGCGCTCCCGGTCATGACTCTCACTCACAAACTTCCACTCCACCGGCACCGTCTCCGGCGGATAACAGATCCGGTTCGTGCAGCTCTGATACCGGAACGTGCCTTTCACGACCAGCGTCTCGTCCTTGAGCTGAGGAGGCAGCGTGATGTCCCGCGCGGCGCTGAAGACGCCGCTGTATTGCGATTTCTTGTCCGCCTTCGGCCACACCGGCTCCGTTGCTTTCACCCCTTCGAGGGTCCACGCGACCGGGATGAACTCCTCCGGCGCGCCCGGCGCATAGACATGAAGTCCCTTCGCCAAGGCGCCTTCGAGCGTGAGGCGAATTCGCTGGCCGCCGCGAACCACCGAAGCGCTGGCGCCGGTCGTCACCTTGATGCGTTTCCCGGTGAACTCGCCGAGGGGCGCCGCCTTCTGGCCGAAACGGCCGGTCAACACCGACGAGATGGTAAACCGTTCCCGGTAGTCCTCTTCGAAATACTTCGCCGTCACCCGGCCTTGGGCGTCGAGCAGAAACACTCCCGGATTGGGAATCCCTTTCATAAAGTCTATGTTCACGGCCTTGTTTCGCAGCCCAAACGCATCGATCACCTTCGATTCGGTGTCGGCGAGAAATGGATAGTCGAGCTTCTTCCGCGCGAAAAAGTGGCGCCAAACCGGTTCACTGTCATAGCTGACGGCCAAGACGTTCATCCCCAATTTCCGCACATTCGGTACCTGTTGTCCCAACTCCACGAGCTGGGTTTTGCAGTACGGTCACCAATCCGCCGAACGGACAAAGAGCACGAATAATCCCTTGGGACCGGTTCGCTGGGAGAACTCCGGAATCAGCGCACTGACGTTTTCGCCAATCGCCGGACCTTGGTCGGCCCACCCCACACCCAAGAGAATTAGAGCCAAAAGGAGCGTGCGGGTCATACTAGTCATCATACGCCCATGGACTTTGCCGCACATTTGAAGAGCGTCGTCGACATCGTGAAGGTGATCGGCGCCTACGTTCCGCTGAAAAAGCGCGGCGCCAACAGCTATATCGGGCTTTGTCCGTTCCATAGCGAAAAGTCTCCGTCCTTCAACGTTCACCCCACGCAACAGTTCTACAAGTGCTTTGGCTGCGGGGCGGGGGGCGACGTGATCAAGTTCGTCATGGAGTATGAAAAAGTTACGTTCCAGGAAGCGATTGCCTCGCTGGCCGAGCAGTTTGGCGTTCCGTTGCCCGAAAAGAAGCAAAATTTCAACGACCCGGAAGCCAGGCTGCGGACCGCGCTGTTGGCGATGCATGAAATCGCAGCCAAGGTATTCCAGCAGAATCTGGCTGCGCCGGCCGGTGCCGATGCACGGGCTTATCTCGAGAAGCGGCGGCTGCCGCTCGGCCGCGCGGCGGAGTTTGGCGTCGGTTTCAGCGAACGCGGCGGCCAGGGTCTCGTCAGGATTTTGAAGGCGCAGGGGTTTACGCCGCAAGAGATCGAGGAGTCGGGTTTGGCCGGGAAGCGCGACGACGGGACGCTTTATGACAAGTTCCGAGGGCGGCTGATGTTCCCGATTCATAACGAGAGCGGAAAAATCATCGCGTTCGGGGGCCGCGCGCTCTACGAGGGCGATGAGCCGAAGTATCTGAACTCGCCGGGCACGGCGATCTACACGAAGAGTCTGGTGCTGTATCACCTGCACCGGGCTCGCGAGGCGGCGCGCAAGACAGGACGCCTGGTGCTGGTGGAAGGCTATATGGACGTGATCGGCGCTTGGGCCGCGGGCGTAAAAGAGGCCGTCGCGCCGTGCGGTACGGCGCTGACGCCGCAGCAGGTAAAGATTATGAGCAAGTACGCGCCGCAGGTGGTCGTGAACTTCGACCCGGATAACGCGGGGGCGAACGCGGCGGAGAAGTCGATTGCGATATTGCTCGAAGAGCATATGCGCATTCGCATCGCGACGCTCGAAGGCGGCCTGGACCCGGACGAGTATGTGGCCACGCATGGCGCGGAAGCCTACGTAAATCGCATCGACAAGGCGCAGAACTACTTTCATTGGCTGGCCGGCCGGGCGCAGCAGCGTTTTGACATCAAGACGGCGGAAGGCAAAGTGCAGGCGCTCGAGTTTCTGCTGCCCGCGATTCGCCGAGTGCAGGACCCGATGGAGCGCGCCTCGCTGGCCGCGGAGTTGGCCAACCGTTTGGGCGTTGAGCAGGCGATGTTGCTCGATCAATTCCGTCGCATGGCGGTGCAGCGGACCGAGCAGCGGATGGCGGTGCCTACGCTGGATTTGTCGCCGTCGGAAAAAGTGCTTTTGCAGTTGCTGCTGCAGTCGCCGGAGGTGTGCGAGTTCGCCGCGCCGGTGCTGCTCGACGACGAGCGGCTGGAGCATTTCGCGCTGACGAGTTCGCCGGCCTGGCCACTTTGGCAGAAGGTGCTGCGCGAGGCGGCCGAAGGTCCTTTGCAATTTTCTCAATTGGAGGAGCAACTCAACCCAGCCGAGAAATCTCTAATGGCAACCTTGGTTTTCGCCGATAGAACAGCAGACGAACAAGAAGCGATGATGCAAGCAGCAGCCTGCCTGGCGCAATTTGCGGCGGCGGGGCGGCGCGCGCGCATTAATGAGCTGAAGCGTCATATTCGAACGTTGGAGCAAAGCGGGTCGCTGGCTGAAGCTCTATCGATCACTGAGGAGTTATACGCGCTCGAACGGCAAGAGAGAGCCTGACGGCGTGTTGTAGACTAATGAGTGCACTCGCTGGGGTTCTTGTGGCAGCAGAAGAAAAGTTTGGCCGCATCAAGCACCTCATGGACGTTGGGAAGGAGAAGGGCTACTTGCTCTACGACGACGTCAATGAGGTCTTACCGGACGACATGGCAACCGGGGCGAACCTGGAGGACATTCTTGCGGACCTAGAAGGCGCAGGGGTGGAACTGCTGGATGAACCGAAGCTGGCGTTTGGCAAAAAGATCGGTGACGACGATGAACTGATCGACGCCGACTTGGTGGCCGCTGAGTTCGCCGACAAAACGAACGACCCGGTGCGGATGTACCTGCGGGAGATGGGCACGGTCCCGCTGTTGACGCGAGATGGCGAAATTGAACTGGCGCGACGCATTGAACGCGGCCAGCGGGTGATCGGCAAGACGCTTTCGCGTTCGGCGCTGGTGATTCGGGAACTGCAGTACATCAAGGCCGATATTGAATCGAATACGCTGCCTTTGCGCGATGCCTTGACGTTGAACGACTTTAACGAAGACGAAGAGGACCTGCAAAAGCAGCAGGACGAACTCTTCGCCGCCTTTGCCAAGATTGAGGCCGAGGCGAACACCGCCCTTTCGTTGCGGCAGAAGATGAACGCGACGCCGCGGGCGACCAAGGCCAAACAGCATCGGACCTACCGGATGCAGTTGGCGCGGCAGTTGATCAAGATCTCCCGCGAGATCCGGCAGATTCCGTTCAGTTCGCTGGTGATTCGCCGGCTGACGAACCGGGTGCGGACTTCGCTTGAACAGCTCCGGCCGATTGAACAGGACATCATTCGGACGCAGCGGCAGATTGAGGAGTGCGAGGCCAATCCGGCGGACGTCGAGTTGGTGAAGGAGCTCCGGAAGGACCTGAAGGCCTTGATGGGCCGGGTCCAATCCATCGTGGACGAGTGCGGAGCGAGTTCGACCGATTTGCGGCGGACGTTGAATCTGCTCGACCGCGGCGATGCGGAAGCCGATGTCGCCAAGAAAGCTCTGATTGAGGCCAATTTACGGCTGGTGGTTTCGATTGCCAAGCGGTACACGAACCGCGGGTTGCAGTTCCTCGACCTGATTCAGGAAGGCAATATCGGGCTGATGAAGGCCGTCGATAAGTTCGATTATCAGCGCGGCTATAAGTTTTCGACGTACGCGACTTGGTGGGTGCGGCAGGCGATCACCCGGGCGATTGCGGACCAGGCGCGGACGATCCGCATTCCGGTGCACATGATCGAGACGATCAACAAGCTCGTGCGGACGCAGCGAGTGATGCAGCAGGAGCTGGGCCGTGAGCCGAATACGGAGGAGCTGGCCAAGCGCCTGGAGATGCCGGTAGGCAAGGTGCGGAAGGTGATGCGGATTGCGCAGGAGCCGATTTCGCTCGAGACCCCGGTGGGGGAAGAGGACGAGTCGCATTTGGGCGATTTCATCATCGACAAGCGGGTGGCTTCGCCGTCCGAGGCGGTGATCAACCTCAATCTGCGCGAGCAGACGGCTGAGGTGTTGAAGAGCCTGAGCCCGCGCGAAGAGAAGATCATCAAGATGCGTTTTGGGCTGCAGGACGGCAGCGAACATACGCTCGAAGAGGTGGGGCAGTACTTCGCGGTTACGCGTGAACGGATCCGGCAGATTGAGGCCAAGGCGCTGCGTAAGCTGCGGCACCCGAGCCGGAGCCACCGGTTGAAAACCTTCCTCGAGGCCCGGCCGCCGGGCGAATAGCCCTTAGCCGTAGAGTTCGAGCACGCGGTCGTGAATCACGGCCGGGGTGTACTCTTCCCAGTCGTCGCCCACGCGGATTTTCTCGCGCAGGGCAGTGGCGGAGATCTGGTCGTAGCTCTTGGCCATGCGCATGATGTGGATGTGCGCGGCGAGATGTTCGGGCGGGCTGAACTCGCCATTGCGGGCGGCGACGAGGAGTTCGTACTCCTGCAGTTGCTCATCAATGGGCTCGATGCCGTCGTACTCCCAGGAGACGATCCGTTCGGCCGCATCGCGACCGCAGACGACGTAGATCTGCTCGATCGATGGGAAGTGGCGCCGGCACTCCCGGACCATTTCTATGAACAGACCGCCTTCGGAGATGACGGCGGCCATGCGGGGATCGTCGATGGCCGCGCGAATGAGATCGAGACGGTCCTGGAGGGTGACCTGGTCATACGACTTATGGGGGAACGAGCGGGGGAGCACGAACCAGACGTGGTCCGCGAAGGTGAGGGCGGCACGGGCGAGTTCAAGGTGCGCTTTGGTGATGGGATGGAAGCTGCCGGGCAGGAGAGCCAGGCGCCGTATGTTTGTTGTAACTGGAATCGTTTGCATGTCGTACTCTGAGGTAGAGCGATATGTTTACTTGGATCTGCCCGCAATGCGGCGGCGAAGTGCCGCCCTCGATGGATGCCTGTCCGCGCTGTGCCCCGCGGCTGGCCCAACCGACCCCTACCGCTGCTCCGGAACCTCTTCCGGTGGCTGCCCCGGCGCCAGTTCCGGCACCCGCTCCGGCTCCGGTACCGGTGGCCGCCATTCCTGAACCGGCTCCAGCACCTGCGCCTTTACAATATCAGACGCCGCCGGTGGTCCAACAGGTTCCTTCGATGGCGTACGGCTACCCGGAGCCGGCGCCGAAGGCACCGGTGAACCCGGTGTTGGTGGTGGTGGCCGTGGCGGCGGGTCTGTTGGGCGCCGGGTATCTGGCATTTCAGTATCTCCCTTCCTCCAAGCTGGATCAGCCGGCGGCCTCGGCACCGGAAGAGAAGACGAAGATGGTGGACGCGTCCGGCTCGGCGGTTAATCCTCTGTCGAAGCACATCGAAGTGACAGGCTTCCGGATTCGCGAGGACAAGAGCCAACGGGTGACGGTGCAGATGGTGATCGTCAACCACAGCGCCGCGGACATTGCTGGCCTAGAGATGCAGGTGGGGCTCTATGCCAAGGGCGAGTTGGTGGTGGAGTTCCCGGTGAAGGTGAAGAACCTGGGACCGTACGAGGTGGCACAGGGCACGGGACAGGCGAAGACCAGGCTGCGGGCATACGAGTTCCCGGACTGGCAATTTCTGACGTCGAAAGTGACGATTACCGCACCGTAACGGCGGCTGCGATAGCTGCCTGGGCTTCGGGCTCGGGCAGCACGCGCACGGTGGGCAGGGTGATCTTCGCCTGGCCACCCCAGAGTTCGTTGAGGGTCTTCTGGCGGTAAGTGAAGATCATTTTGAGCTGGGCTTCGACCATGAACCAATGGGCGATGGCGCCGAGGGGGCCGAGGGGGAGGATGTAGTCGACGGTGTCCTTGACGAGGGTGCCTTGGGGCGTCTGCTCGAAGGTGTGCCGATGGCGCCAGAGTACGTAGGGTCCGCTCATCTGCTCGTCGACGAAGTCGTGGGGGGGATTGTAAGCGGTGATGAGGGTGCGCCACTTCATGGGGACGATGAACCACTTGAAGCGGTAGTCGATTTCGGCGCCCTTGCGCATGACGACCTGCTCTTTGGAGGTGACCTGGAAGCTCAGCCAGGGCGGGGTGATTTTCTTGAGATTGTAGGGGTTCTCGAAGATCTCGTAGACGTCCTCGATGGGCTTGGGGACGAGCATTTCACAGGTCAGTTGGTAGGTGCGCATGGCGGTAGGGGGTCGCCGAGACGCTGCAGATTTTGGCGGGCTTGCGCTTGGCAGGGGTCCCGTTGGAGCGCCCGGCGGTAGTCGGCTTTGGCGGCATCGACTTGGCCGAGCGCTTCGAGCGCCACGCCGCGGTTGAGGATGGCTTTGGGGTCATCGGGCCGCTGAGCGAGGGCTCGTCCAAACTCAGCGAGCGCGCGGGGGGCGTCGCCTTGCTGCAGGTAGGCTCTCCCTTTCGAAGATGCAATCTGGGGGTCGCCCGGCGCTATTTGTTCGGCTTCAGCGAGGAGGGCGAGGGCTTCGGCGGGCGGGGCGAGGCGGGCGAGTTGGAGCCGGGGGCGGAGCTTGGTAGGGGCCGCCGCGGCGGCTTCGCGCCAGAGGCCGGCTTCGTCGCGCCAGGCGATGGCGCGGAGTCCAGAGAGGAGGGTGAAGATGGCGAGGAGAGGGAGGACGGCGCGGCGGGGGAGGAGGTACGCCGCGGCGAGGCAGAAGGCGGTCATGGGGAGATAGAGGCGGCGCCAGGCGACGAGGTCGGCGGCGGGCAGGATCGACGAGCTGGGGAGGAGCAGGATGAGTCCGAAGACGAACCAGCGGCCGGCGGGATGGCCGCGCCAGAGGAGGACACCAGTGAGGAGAAGGAGCGCGACCCAGCCGAGGACGCTGGCTTCGAGGTTGGGGGTAGGGGCGGGCGGGTCGAGGGTCAGGCCGTGAGGGAGAATGAGGCGGAGAAGATAGCTCCAGAGGACGAGGCCCTGGGCGAGGAAGTATTGGCCGGGGGTGACGCCGGCATCGAAGCCGGAGCCGGCGCCGGCGACCACTTTGGTGGCGTAGAGGACGCGCAGGCCAGCGGCGGCGCTGAGGGCGAGCATGGCAGCGAGGGGGGGCCAGACGGGGCGGAGCAGGATGAGGGCCA
>LNFE01000226.1 GCA_001464575.1 Acidobacteria bacterium Ga0077553
CCGGGCCCAACACCCAGGGCATGACGCTCTATTGCAGCGGCCCCTCCGGCGCCCTGCTCGATCACTCCGATCAGTACCGCGGCCTGGCCTATTCGCTCACCTCGAAAGCCAGCTCCCCCGGTGCCACGTTCTACACCGAACCCAGCCCCGACTACTTCCAGTACAACGACCTCGGCGGCCCCGGCCTCGTCCCCGTCGGTTACGGCGTCCGTAGCGTCGACTACATCCTCGACACCATCGACTCGCTCGCCGGGCTCGACCTCCCCGCCCGCCAGGCCGCCCTGCAAGCCATCGACGACAAGGGCATCCTCGCCACGCCATCGAATTCACGGTATAACGAACTCGTCGTCGAAGCCGGCCGCCTCTCGATCCTCAACGGCGGCCGCGAAGCCGTCATCGACTACAACTCCCACACCGTCGCGCTCGCATGACCAACGAAGAAGTCCAGTCCTACCTCGACGACAACGGCTACCCCGCCCACGTCGTCGAGGCTGGCGCGCCCGGCCTCATCCAACGCTGGAACGCCTTCGTCACCGAAGTCGAATCCGGCTACCCCTACCGCCTCCGCGACTACCGCTACGACCTCGATCTCCGCGGCGTCATCGACCTCGCCGGCCTCGCTCCCGCAGTCGCCGACGCCGACGCCCGCTTCGCCGAACTCCTCACCGAAACCGAACTCCGCCTCTGGGAATCCTCCGCCGCCAACCCCTGGTGGGACTTCGGCTATCCCCGCAACGCCGGACGCGACTTTCTCCGGGACCTTCAAAACGAAGCTTGACTAGCGTAGAGTGGGCCCATGCCGTCCACTTCCAAATCCCGCCGCCACTTCCTCCAAGCCGCCTCCCTCGCCGCCCTCGCCGAACAAGCCATGGCCCAGTCCCCCGGCGCCGGCCTCCCCCAACGAACCCTCGGCCGCACCGGCGTCAAGGTCTCCATCGCCTGCCTCGGAGGCTGGCACATCGGCAGCGTCAAGGAAGACGCCGAAGCCATCCGCATCATGCACGCCGCCATCGACGAAGGCCTCACCTTCTTCGACAACGCCTGGGACTATCACAACGGCCACTCCGAAGAGGTCATGGGCAAAGCCCTCAAGATGGACAACCGCCGCGGCAAGGTCTTCCTCATGACCAAGAACTGCGAACGCGACTACGCCGGGTCCCTGCGCAACCTCGACGAGTCCCTCCGCCGCCTCCAAACCGACCACCTCGACCTGTGGCAGTTCCACGAAATGGTCTACGATAACGACCCCGATTGGGTCTTCGAAAAGGGCGGCCTCAAGGCCGCGCTCGAAGCCAAGAAGGCCGGCAAGGTCCGCTTCATCGGCTTCACCGGCCATAAGGATCCGCAGATCCATCTCAAGATGCTCGGCAAGCCCCACGCCTGGGACACCGCCCAAATGCCCATCAACGTCTGCGACGCCTACTATCGCAGCTTCCAGAAATCCGTCGTCCCCGTCTGTCTCCAGAAGAACGTCGGCGTCATCGGCATGAAGGGTCTTGGCGGCGGCAACACCCAGGGCCGTCTGCTCGAAACGCTCGGCCTCACGGCGGACGAGTGCTACCGCTACTGCCTCAGCCTCCCCATCACCTCCCAGGTCATGGGCATCACCTCCATGGCCCAACTCAAAGCCGACGTTGCTCTCGCCCGCAACTTCAAACCCATGTCTCCCGCCGAAATGGAAGCCTTCCGCAATCGCGTCAAGGACCAGGCCGGCGACGGCCGCCACGAACTCTTCAAGAGTTCCAAGATGTACGACGGCCCGCACCACCGCAAGCAGCACGGCTTCTCTACCGAGGGCTAGAAAACGAAAAAGGGGGCCCCCCAAAACTTCAACCGCACCTGCATCGTGCGCGGGCTGAAGTTCTGGTTCGACGTCAACGACGGGAACAGCGTCCCGAAGTTCGGGTCGTTCGGGTTCGTGTTGAAGGTGTCGTTGCGGCCAAAGTAGTACTTGTTGATCGCATTGAACGCTTCAAAGCCGAACTGGAAGCGATACCGCTCGCCGAAACGCGTCGTCTTCAGCAGCGAAGCGTCCAGCGTCGGCACCCGGTGCTTCCGCAGGCCGGGCTGCCGGAGCGGAGTCTGCCGGCCCGGAGCCGTCTGGCCCGGCGAAAAGTCGCCGACCCACAGCCAGTCGTAGTTGGCCAGGTTCGTACCGCAACCCGCCGCCACCGAATACGGCATCGCCGTCCGCGTGCCATCGTTGTTCTGACGCACAACGCAGTTGCCAAAGCCACGCACCTGATGCTGGTTCCAGTTGATGTCCTTCACGCTGGAATCCCGCAACGGCAGCACGTTGCCTGGGTAGTCGGCCGGCTCGCCCGAAGCCCATTGGAAGAAGCTGGTCACCTGCCAGCCGCCAATGAACTTATCAGCCAAGCCGCTGACGTTGCTCGCAAACTTCTTACCCTTGCCGAACGGCAAATCGTAAGAGCCCGTCAGCTTGAACACATGCGGCCGGTCGTTGAAGTACAAGCTCCGCTGTTCCACCCGGTTGAATGGATCCTGGAAGCCAAACTGTTCGAGCATCCGCGACCAGGTGTAGTTGGTCGTGATGGTGAGCCCGCTCATGCGGACGTTGTAGTTGATCTGCAGCGAGTTGTAAGCGATGTTGCCATCGTTCAAACCCTGCTGCAGAAGATTCCCGTTGAATTGCGGGAACGGTCGATTCAACTGGTAACGGCTCAGCGTCGAAGCCGTGAAGAACGGGGTGCCCGTAAAGGCGGTGTTCCCTCGGAACGGGTTCGGCAACTGGTCGTTACAGAAGTTCGGAATGCCGCCCTGCAACGCGTCGCACTGCCGCATGAAGGCAGCGTTCGGAATGTTGAAGGGGATCTCCGTCTCGTGGTCGCGCGTCCGGCTGCCAATGTAGCTGACGTCCAACACGCTCCTCGAATTCACCTGATACTGGAAGCCCAGCGAGAACTGATCAATGCTCGGCAACCGGAAGTTCGGCGACCAGTGGTTGAAGTCCCGGCCCACAAACGTAGCCGAGCCCAATCCCGCACCCGCCGGCCGCGCGAAGCCGTTCGGGAACGGATTGCTCAAAATACCCGTAATCGGCGTCCGGCCGTCATCCAAGCTGGCCACGATCGGGGTGTTCGTCTCAAAGCCCAAGCTCCGCAGATTGTTGTTGCTCGGGTTCATGTAATAACGACCGAAACCGCCACGCAGCACCAGGCGGTCGCTTACCTGGTATGCCACGCCGATGCGGGGCTGCCAAGTGTTCCGGTACAGGTCACCAGAGTTGGCCGGGTTGCTGCCCACGCCGGCGAACTGCAAGCCGCCGCGCAGGTTCAGCCCGGGCACGGTCACCGCCGAAGCCGCCGGGTCGAAGCCGCGGTTGATCCGGTTGTACTTCTCGGTCGCCGGAGCGTTGATGTCGTACCGCAAGCCCAGATTCAGCGTCAGCTTCCGGCTCACCTTCCAATCGTCCTGGAAGTACAGTGCGGAGTACCAGTTCTGGTAGAACGGATAGAGCGGGAAGAACTGCTGTCCGCCCAGCGTCCGGTCGTTGCTGAAATTGCCCGGCATACCCAGCAGGAAGCTGGCGAAAGCATCGCCAGAGTCGGCTTCCGCCTGGTTCCAGTTCCGCCGCGTCCATTGATCATTGAATTGGAAGTTCAGGATGTCGCCGCTATTCTGCTGAATGAAGTGAATCCGGCGCAGGTCTATGCCGGTCTTGAACGTGTGGCTTCTCCAGTTCTTGGTTAAGCCGCCCGTGATGCTGTAATTGTTCGTGTGGTTGATCCCTTGGCCGCGGCCAAGAGGGCTGTACGAGTTCTGCGAATTACCTTGCGAAAAGTTCCAGCGGCCGAAGTAGGCCGGCGAAGGCAACTGGCTCACGAGCGAGGACGGCAGCCCGAGGCTGGTCAAATCGAAGTTTTCGTTATCGCGGCCAAAGCCCTTTTCCGTGAACCGGTTGTACGAAGCACGCACGTTCAGCACGGTTGTCGGGTTGATCGTCGAAACCCAGTCGAGCACGTACGCATCGTTGATGCGCTGGAACGGCTGTTGGCCGTCCATGCCCGGGCCGGCGCAGATGCCGTTCGAGCAGCGCTCTTCCGTCCGGTCGTTCGAAGCGTGACGGATAAAGCTGCGGTGCTTATCGCCAAAGTTCCAGTCGAACTTCAAAATCAGGTTGTAGAAGTCGTCCTGGTTCACGTAGGTCGGCTGAATGAAGTTGGTCGTCGAATACCGCTGGCCGGGTTCAATGTTGTTCGGCGTCGGCATGAAAGCCATCACGCGCCGGGCCACCGGGTCAATCCGGTTCGCCGGAATGATGTTATTCGGGAACGGCATCCGGACCGGGTTGCCGCTCGCATCCGGGGTCGCGTTCAGCGGGTCGAAAATCCGAACCTGCGTCGTACCCCCCGGCAGCGTCAACCGGCTAAAGTCGCCCGTCCGCATCTCCGGCTGCGCAAAGCTGTTCCGCAGCGGATTCGGCGTCCCTTCGCGATAGCCTTCGTAAGCCCCCATGTAGAACAGCTTCACCGCTCCGTCTTTCTTGAGCAGCTTCGGGAAGTAGATCGGTCCGTCCACCTGCACGCCGTACTGGTCCATGTTGCCGTTCGGCCGCGGCGCGTTCAACTGTCCCGCCGCATTCCGGCCGCGTGCATTGTTCTGGAACGAATTCGCGTTCAGCGGCGCCCGCCGGAGAAACTCAAACGCCGACCCATGATGCTGCGCCCCGCCCGATTTCAGAATCACGTTCACCACGCCGCCGCCCGTACGGCCATACGCCGCATCGTACGAGTTCGTCTGAATTGCAAACTCCTGCACCGCGTCCACCACCGGCACGTACGCAATGTTGTTCCCGCCCAACTGCGCATTGTTCGGCGCGCCGTCCATCAGGAACTCATTGCGGCTCTGCTGACCGCCGTTGATCGACCATTCCGCAATCGCGCCGTTGTCAAACGGCCGCTGCCAAATGGCCGCGCCGCGGAACGTTACGCCCGCCTGCGTGGCGCCCAGCATAAACGGGTTCCGCGCGTTCAGCGGCAGGTCCGCAATCGTCTTCGTGTCAATGACACCCGAACGCGAAGCGGTCTGCGTTTCGAGCACCGCTGCGTTCGCTTCCACCGTAATCGAGTCGGTCAATTGACCAACTTCCATCGTGATATCAATTCCGGCCACTTGGCTGATCGCCAGACTAATGTTGCTCCGCACGGCGGTCTTAAAACCGGCTTGCGTTGCCGTTAACGTGTACTGCCCCGGACGCAGAAACGGAATGGAATAGACGCCCGAAGCGTCCGTGGTTACTGTGTTCGTTTCGTTCGTGCCGGCGTTGACTGCTTTCACGGTCGCGCCGGAAATCAGCGCGCCAGAACCGTCAAGCACCCGGCCCGTAATGGTCGCGCGAAACTCTTGGGCCCATCCGGCCAAAGAGCAAAGCGCAGCCAGAGAGGCGATCTGCAGAGATCGTTTCATCATGGAAAACCCCTTTCTGAAATTTGGGCGTCCTGCGAGAGAGAACAGACAACCCGCCCGTTGCGAGGCATACTATCACGGACGAAAGCCATGCTGCTTAACACAACTTCACAAATCGTTGCAAACGTCTCGGGATACCCCTAACACGTCCCCTCCGCTTCTGATACCTTCTAGGGAGACACATGACCGGAATAACGGACACGCTTCTCGCGTCCACCCTCGCCAGCGTCGATTCAGCCGAAGCCATGGTTGTCGAATCCGCCGCCGCCCTCGGGCTTGATGAAGACGCGCGCATGGATCTCGGACTGGCCATCCGGGAAGCGATGGTCAACGCCGTCGCCCACGGCAACGAGTACAGCCCCGACAAGCAAGTGCGGCTCATCCTCGAAACGCGCACCGACGCCGTCCGTGTCACCATCATCGATCAGGGCGAAGGCTTCGACCTCAACAAAGTCCCCGATCCCACCCAGGGTGAAAATCTCATGCGCGAATCCGGCCGCGGTCTCTTGCTCATGCAAGCCTTCGTCGACGAGTTCAGCGTCAAGCGCTCCGCCACCGGCGGCGCCGAAGTAGTCCTCGTCAAATACGCGTCCGATACAGGGAGATAATTTCAAGTGAGTGCTCGATTAACCACCCGCCAGGTTGGCGATGTCACCGTCATTGATGCGGTCGGCCGCATCACCCTCGGCGAAGGCTCCGCCCTTCTCCGCGATACTGTCAAAAACCTCGTCGCCGCCGGCAACAAGAAGCTCCTCCTGAATCTCGGTGAAGTCAGCTACATTGACTCCTCCGGCGTCGGCGAACTCGTCTACAGCTACACCACCGTCACCAGCCAGCAGGGTCAGTTCAAGCTCCTCAACCTTACCAAGCGCGTCGAGGATCTCCTGCAAATCACCAAGCTCTATACGGTCTTCGAAGTTCATGACGACGAGACTCGCGCCGTCCGCAGTTTTTCCTGAGATTATTCCGCGCCCACCCCTACTACATCGCGTAGGGTCATGCTAGATCGAAAACCAATCCGCGTCCTCATCGCCGAACCGCAACAGCTGCTGCGCGAAGCCCTTGTTGCCCTCTGCGAACGCAACCCCGACCTCGAGGTTGCCGACCAATGTGCTGATGGCGCCGCCGCCCTCCGGCTCATTCTCCAGAAACTTCCGGACGTGGCCTTGCTCGAACTCGATCTCCCCGAGCTCCACACCCTCGAACTCCTCAACCAGGCGCGGGAACAGCACTGTCCCACGCGTATCGTCCTCATGACCGCCCGGAGCGACCGCAAGACGGTGATTGAAGCCCTCCGCTGCGGCGCCCATGGCATCATCCTGAAAAGCGGACCCTCCCGCCACCTCATGGATGCTCTTCAGCAGGTGACGGCCGGTGGCGTCTACATCTCGCCCGCCGTCGAAGTCGACAAGATCTTCGCC
>LNFE01000227.1 GCA_001464575.1 Acidobacteria bacterium Ga0077553
CGGAGGTTGGGCCGCCCTCTATTTCACCGCCTACGCCGCTCACGCCCTCGCCGCGGCCCGAGTCATCGACTCCCCCTTCCTCGGCTTCACCCTTCTCCTCGCCGTCGCCGCCAGCATGGTCGCGCACTCCCTTCGCTACGACTCCCAAACCATCACCGGAGTCGCCTTTGCCGCAGCCTTCCTCTCCATCGCCATCTCCCCACAGAACCAGTTTGCCCGCCTCTCTTCCGTTCCTCTGCTCCTCACTCTCCTCGCCGTCGCCTGGCGCAAAAACTGGCAACCCCTCGCCGGAGCCGGCGCTGCCTACGCCTACTTCGCCTACTCCCTTAACCTTGCCACCGGCGATAGCGACACCAATATCACCCGCTTCGGCGAACCCATCCTCTGGACATATTGGCTGCTCCTCGAAACGTTCGATCTCCTGAACCTCCGCCGCGCCCTCACCTACTTCCCCGTCTTCCTCTTCAACGCCATCGGCTTCCTCCTCGCCTCGGTCGCCACTTGGCCTCCCCGCGATTTCGGCCCGCCGGATCTCCTGCTCCTTTCGATCGCCGGAGCCTATTTCCTCTCTTCCCTTCTCCGCTATGAGCGCCGTCCCGACGGCGAATACGCCGACCGCTCCCTCCTCGGCGGCTTCCGCGCTGCCATCACCCTCTCCGCCATCTTCTCAGTCGGCGCCATCGTTCTCCGCTTCCCCGAACTCCAACAGATTTATGCCCTCGCCCTGCTCGCTCAGTTCGTTGCTGTTGCCGGATGGTGGTATCGCAGCACCTATCTGCGCTGGCTCGCCGCGTCACTCTTCCTACTGCCCCTGACGCTCCTGGTCATCCACGTGGACCGCCACGAGCGCATCGAATACCTGGGCCGCCAATGGGGCGATTGGTCCCCCGCCGCCGCGCTGCTCCTCATCCTTCTTTACACCAACCGTCTCGCCTTCCAAGGCGGACGCCCCTACACCTTCGCCGGCTCCCTAGTCCTTGCGGTTCTCATCGGTGCCGAGGCTACCCCTGAAGTCCGCCCCCTGATCTACACCTTTGCCGCCACCCTCCTCTGGCTCGCCGCCCTCCGGATCGACGCGACTGACCTTCGTCTCCAGGCTGCCCTTCAAGCCGCGCTCAGCCTTCTCAGCCTCTTCGATCACAAGCCAGCCGATCTCCCGCTGCTTTCGATCGGCCTTCCCGCGGTCCTGTACCTAGCCGCCGCGGTCCGCTTTGCCGAAAGGGAAGCGTTCCGTTTCGCCCTCTTCTCCACAGGCAGCATCTTCCTCGGTGCCCTTTTCTCCCGGGTCATCCCCGAGTCCCACCGCGCCCTCGCCTCCGGCGTCGCCGCTCTCGGACTCTGGCTTTACGGCGTCCGCACCAACTCTTGGGGAGCTTACGGCGCCACCCCCGTCCTCGGCTTCGCCGGCTTCGCCAACTGGCTGGATGTCACGAGAGGCTGGCCTCGCCTCCCCGCCCTGCTTCCCTTCTTCGCCATGCTGTACGCCCCACCCAAACGGAACATTCGCCCCGAACTGGCGCTCCGGATGCTGCACGGCTTCACCGGCATCTTCCTGCTCTACTACTACCTCACCGACGTCGTCTCCAAGGGCTCGCTCACCCTGGCGTACGCAACGGCGGCAGCCGGCCTTCTCGTCGCGGGCTTCTTACTCCGCGATCGCTTCAGCCGGCTGGCCGCCCTTGTCCTCTTCCTCTATTGCCTGGGGAAGCTCTTCTTCTACGACTTCAGCGAGCTCGATACCCTCAGCCGCATCCTGTCCTTCATCGGCCTCGGCTTGCTGCTCATTAGCGCCTCCTGGGCCTATTCCCGATTCAAAGACCAGATCCGCCGGTTTCTCTAGTCGGCATCCTGTCTCGCCGCTAGCATCAACGCAAGACCCAGAGCACAAAGCACGCCCCCTGCCAGGGGTTTCAGCGCCGACATTTCCGTCCCGTACGCCGATGAGTACGCCAAGCCCTGCATGGCAAGCAACCCCATCCCGGCAATCATTAGCAATAGCCCGATTCCGAAACTGGATCGCATGACTTCTCCGTAGGTGAGTCCCACTACGCCGCCTCCGGCATCGCGTTCCCACGCAATCCCATCGCTGTCCGCAAGCTCTGCTTGATCCGAAGCAGGCGCACCCGCACCGACACCGGACTGATTCCCAACCGCGGGGCGATCTCGTTGCTCGACCACCCTTCCAAATAGTGCTGCTTCAATAGCTCCCGGTCGACGGGCGAGCAGAACGACAGGATCTCGCCCACTGCGCTCGCGTCGTAGTCCGGCTGAATCACCGCCGAGTTCTCGCTCAGCTCCTCAGTCGCCTTTTTGCGCCGGTAATCGACGCGTACCAAGTTCTTGGCGATTGTGTTTACCCAGACGCCCACAGCGCCCTGACTCTTTAGTTGCGCGCGGCATTCCCAGCCCCGCGCCCAAGCCGCCTGAGCAATCTCCTCGGCAAGGTCGCTCCGCACGCCGGTCGATAACAAGAACCGCACCGTGCGCGGATAACCAAGACGATAAGCCTTCTCGTACTGCTGCTCCGTCAAAACTTCGGCTGTTTGTTCAATCCCGTTTGCGGTAACCATGCCCTTTACCTTGCATCCAACGGGCCAAACCAATAACCGGCTTATTTTCAATAGACTGCCGACTGCGATAGGAAAAACTGGCTAATCCTCACACATCGCCGTCGGGGCTTTGTACACTTCCCGTACGCTCCCGCGCTTCTGCCCTCACCCGCTTCAGCAGATCCTCCATCTCGCCCGCCGCCCGCCGGATGTTTTTCACAAAGCGCTGCTGCGTCGCCGGATCCGATTCTTCTTCCAACATCTCCGCATAACCCGCAATCGCACTCAGAGGCGTCCTCAGGTCATGCACCATCTGCCCAATCAACGCGTCCATCTCCGCATGGGTCATGCGGCCCTCCCTGTCACTCTCCCGATTACTTCCAACAGTCGAACGAAATCCACCGGCTTGGTCTCAAATGCCGTACATCCGGCCTCCATCGCCTTTGCTTGCTCATCCCCGAGCGCGTGCGCCGTCAACGCAATCACCGGAATTCCTGCGGTCCGCGCGCTTTGCCGCAACAGTCGCGTCGCCTCCCACCCATCCAAAACCGGCAAACTCATGTCCATCAGAATCACGTCTGGCTGCTGTTGCGCCGCCAGAATAATCGCCTGCTGACCATTCTCGGCCAACAGCACCGCAAAGCCCCGCTTCAGCAATCGCCGCGAAAGCATATCCCGATTCAGTTCGTGGTCTTCCACCAGCAGCACCTTCAACGGTTCACTCATATCATTCTCCGGCTCGCTAGCATAGCGGCTCTTTCCAATGCGCCAGTCACCCGGAACGCCCCGGACTTCAGTGTGGCCGCCGCTAGCATTCTTAAGCGCTCGCGGTCTCCCGCGGTCAATGCCCCATCAACCACCGCCACCACGGGCGTCTCCCGCCCGTCAGGCCTCTGCCGTAACTCCGCCAAAAACGCAAAACCGTCCATTCCCGTCATCAGCAGGTCCACCATCACCATCCCCGGCCGCTCCTCGCTGAAGCGCTGCAGCCCCTCCTCGCCACTCCCGGCCCATAGCGACCGCCATCCCATTTTTTCAATGATCGCCCCCATCTCGGCGACACCCTGTCCTACCAGAAGAATCGCCTCGGCCGGCTCCCCGCTCCCGTGCCGCAGAATCACCGCCGCCAGCGCCTCACTTCCCACCGGTGTCGTCAACAACTCCTCCGCCGCCACCCCCTGATCCCCGCCCAGCCCAGCCAGAAGCACCACGGGGATCCCTGCAGCTGCCGGATCGGCCTTCAAGCGCTTCACCAGATCCCACACATCCGTCCCCTCGACCAAAGGGTCGACGGCCACCAAACCCGGCCGCTCCTCCCGAATCCGCTGCAGCGCCGCCTCCCCGTTCACCGTCACCGCTGCCTCCAACCCATGTTTGGACAACTCGCCCTGGATCTGCTCCGCCACCACCGGACCACCCACCACGACCACCGCGGTCCGTCGTCGCGCCCCGCCCACCCCTTTGCTCGCGAAGTAGCCCGGCGTCACCTCCACCGGCAGTTGCATCGAGAATGTTGATCCCTTGCCCAACGTCGATTCCACGGTCACCTCGCCACCCAACAGCCGGCACAAACGGCGGGTAATCGCCAGGCCCAGTCCAGTCCCTTCGTGCTTGGCCCCCTCCTTCGGCTGCTTCACCTCCAGCTGCGAAAACGGTTCGAACAATCGCGCCAGATCATCCCGGCCAATCCCCGGTCCCGTGTCCTGAACCGAAAACTCCACCCAATCCCGGCTTTGCCGCCGCACCCGCTTCACGCGCAGCCGGATCTCGCCATGCTCGGTAAACTTCGCCGCATTGCTCGCCAGATTCAGCAGGCCCTGCTTGATCCGTGTCACGTCGCTAAACATCCTCCCCGTCTCCGGCGCCACCTCCACGACCAGCCGGTTGCCCTGCTTCTTCGCCAGCGGCTCCACCAGCCCCATCACCTCCCGCACCAACTCCTCCACCCCGAACTCACTCGGGTTCACCTCCAACCGGCCGGCCTCGATCTTCGACAGTTCGAGCACCCCGTTAATCAGCA